>NZ_JBBMFS010000010.1:0-115643 GCF_040095895.1 Lachnospira intestinalis | reverse complement strand
TTAGATTTCAAATATAAATCAGACTTTAAACACATAATCTTTATAAAAAACCGTGCTTAAATTCGTTCTTAGAATATTTTCTATTGAAATAATAACATAATATCATTTATATTGCAATAGTAAATTACATGAATAATATACTTTTTATTATATATTTTTATAATTACTTTTCATAACGGCAAAAAAGACCCTTTGGCAGGCTTGAACCGTCTGCCAAAAGGTCTAAAATCTCTAAAATAATTTAAATCATTAAGATAACTTAAATTACTGAAGAAGTGAAAGAACACCCTGATTCTGCTGATTAGCCTGTGCAAGCATAGACTGACCTGCCTGCATAAGAATGTTGTTCTTTGAGTAGCTAACCATTTCTTCAGCCATATCTGTATCACGGATACGTGATTCAGCGGATGTTGTATTTTCAACAACGTTGTCAAGGTTAGAAATTGTATGCTCCAGACGGTTCTGAACAGCACCTAAAGCGGAACGCTGCTTAGAAACCTTCTTAATTGCATCACTGATTGTATCAACTGCCTTATCAGCATTTGTTGAATCTGAACCGGTTACCTTAATTCCATCTACGCCAATAGACTTTGCACTCATAGAATCCATAGATACGGTAATTTTATTTTCATCTGTTGTATCCGCACCAACCTGGAAGCTTAACATTAAAGCCTTTGTATCACTGCTTAATGCACTTACTCCTGCTGCACCTACAGATAATTTAACATTAACAGTATCTCCAACAGATAAATCTGCCAAGTTTCCTGTATATGTTCCATCAATACCTGCATTGGTTGTTTCTGCTTTTAAAGCATTAGAAATTGTTGCTGAAGCAGCAACAGTATTACCAGTACCATCTTCAGCTGAAATCTCATAATTAGTTTTAATATTTGCAACAGTATCTGTAGCTTCTGTACCATCTTTAAACGTAACAGTTGCTTTTGTTCCATCAGATACAAATTTCACAACATCTTTTGCCTTGCATGTATTCTTATCAGAATTACTTATTGTAACAGCTGCATTACTAGACTTTAATTCTACTGTACCAATTGCGATATCTGCATTATCCTGTAATGTTGCAGCAGTTGTTCCTTTTGCTTTTACTGTAACACCATCTACCTTACCAATTACATCACCTGCTGCAAAAGCTTTTGTATTTCCATTTGCAACGCTATCACCCTTTAACAAATAAGTTTCATTGAACTTTGTTGTTTCTGAAACTCTGTCGATTTCATCAACTAACTGGTCAATTTCATCCTGAACGTTCTGTCTGTCGTCTTCTGACATTGTTCCGTTGCCAGCCTTTACTGCCAGTTCATTCATACGCTGTAACATAGAATGTACTTCTGTTAAAGCACCTTCTGCTGTCTGTACGCAGGAAATACCGTCTTCTGCATTGTCAGAAGCCTGTGAAAGACCACGAATCTGCTTTCTCATCTTTTCAGAAATTGAAAGTCCGGCTGCATCATCTGCGGCACGGTTAATCTTATAACCGCTTGATAACTTCTCTGTTGACTTTGCCTGTAATCCTGATGTAACACCTAACATTCTGTTTGCGTTCATCGCTGTAATATTGTGCTGTACTACCATATTTGTTTACCTCCATGTGTGTAAAAATGTTTTTTTCGGGAAATCCGTTCCCTTTGATTTATAATAAGCAGGTGCCTAGGTTCACCCGCATATTACCGCTGTTATTGTATATTCCTGTATTGCTGTGTTTTACACATCTTCCTGTGTGCGTCTGGCTGCATTTTTACGTTTTTCACGCATCAGAATACTTACAATCTCTTTCTGTGCTTCATCAGAAATACCACTTTCCTTGTAGTATCTGCCTGCACCCGGTTCTGTCGTGTCTTTTTTCTTTGCGGCTGAACTTCTTGCAATATTGATTTCTCTCGGTGCATCTACCAGCAAATGAATGTTATTTGCCGAACCCCCTGAAAATATCACCCGGACATTCTCACCAATATCAATAAACTCACCCGGTCTTAACGTAAGCTTTAACATACAAATCTCCTTGTTTTTCTGTTTTCCCTATTTTTGCTTTGTAAATGCAACATTTTATAAGATAGTGATGTATTTTCATTTATAGAGGAGGAAAAAACATTGAGTACAACAGAACCTATCAGAAACAAAACAGATTTACAGAAATTTATGGACTATTATGCCGCAATACAGCCCAATCCACGCAATCAGGCACTGATTTTGCTGGGACTTTATACTGCACTTAGAATTGGCGACATTTTACAGCTGAAATGGCGCATGGTTTATGATTTTAACAAACATCATTTTTTTGACCATATTTATGTCAATGAACAAAAAACACAAAAGCTGAATGTCATTGCACTAAACCAACACGTCAAAGCTTCTCTTATCGTATATTTTGAAATACGCAATCCTAAACCGGAAGATTATATTTTTACCAAACGGACTACACCGCATCGTCCAATCAACCGTTCACAGGCATTTAGAATTGTGCAGAAAGCTGCTGAATGTACTACGCATTCCCATAATATCAGCTGCCATTCCCTGCGCAAAACCTTTGGCTACCACGCATGGAAGCAAGGCACACAGCCTGCTATGCTCATGGATATTTATAATCATTCATCTTATACAATTACAAAACGTTATCTCGGAATTAACCAGGACGAAAAAGACGAAATTTTTGCAAATTTTGATTTTGGAATACAATGCCGCACAAAAAATAAAAAAAATATCAAAAAGGACTAAAGTATTTGTTCTTCTTTCCGATTTAATATATATAAATGCAACATTATCTTATAAAATGTTGCATTTTTATTATTCTTTATTTATATTTTATTCATTTTATCAGATTTTATTCACTCTCCATGCTGATTCATATTCTTATATTTTACATAAATTTCCTTGTTAGTAATGTCTAACTGTGTTATGATTAAGTTAGATATGTCGTGATAAATATCCTTATTCATTTAAAACATGAAACGATTTGTGTATATTTATGCGATTATCTAAAAATATTATATGAGGAGATTTAGGTTATGGGATTTTTAACAGGAAAAACCGCCATTATTACCGGTGCAGGACGTGCCGTATTAAGTGACGGAAGATGTGGTTCTATCGGTTACGGTATTGCTACCGCTTATGCAAAGGAAGGCGCAAATATTGTCATTACAGGACGTAATGAAGCAAAGCTTTCCGCCGCAAAGGAAGAACTTGAAAAACTTTACAATATCAAGGTTCTTACAATTCAGGCTGATGTCAACGCTTCTGCAGACAACGAAGCCGTTGTAGCCAACGTTGTAAAGCAGACGATTGATACTTTCGGTCAGATTGACGTTTTAATCAATAATGCACAGGCTTCTGCTTCAGGTGTTTCTTTAGCAGACCACACAACAGAGCAGTTTAACCTTGCACTGTATTCAGGACTTTATGCAGCATTCTATTATATGAAGGCCTGCTATCCATATCTTGCAAAGACAAAGGGTTCTGTCATCAACTTCGCATCCGGTGCCGGTTTATTCGGTAACTACGGACAGTGCGCTTATGCCGCTGCAAAGGAAGGTATCCGTGGACTGACACGTGTTGCCGCTACAGAATGGGCTAAAGACGGAATCAACGTCAACATCATCTGCCCGCTTGCATGGACTTCACAGTTAGAGCAGTTCCAGAATGCTTATCCGGAAGCTTTTGAAAAGAATGTACATACTCCACCGGCAGGACATTTCGGTGATGCTGAACTTGAAATCGGACGCGTATGCGTACAGCTTGCTTCTCCGGACTTCAAGTACATGACAGGCGAAACCCTGACATTAGAAGGCGGACTCGGACAGCGTCCATAATAAAAAAGGACAGGCACTGTATATTTACAGCCGCCTGTCCTTTCTTTAATCATTTTTCCGCTACTTTTTCGCTCTTAAAAAAATTTTCCATTTTAAATAAAAATTTTTGGCTTTTATCATATGTCCAAAGCTGATAAAGAAGTCTGCCACCATCACAATCCAAAGTACGGCGCAGATGATTTTTGCCCACTGCGTATTGATACGGCATATCCAGTCCATCAGAACCGGAAAAACATTTCCCATCAGAATTGTAATCATTGCCGCAAATGCTGTACTGGTCGGTATGGACGTATATTTTGTAATGTGCATCGGAATATTGGAATAATTCCAGTATTCAATATGACAAAGTGCCTCCACCACAATGCCCAGCACAATTTCACCTACACAGACAACGGCAAATGAACATAAAAAGTAAACCAGATACCGTTTCCAACGCACCTTTTCCTTTGCAAACATTCTAAGTGCTGCCGGTGTTCCAAACACCGCGTACATAAACAAAATCAGCAGCCCATAGCCCAGTAAAAAAGGCGCATTCATATTCCTGTTATTGATATACCCTTTTGTCATGGCAAGCCAGATATTTTCAACGACGAATCCAAGAAACGATACAACTGCCGCCATAATACCCAGTTGATAATATGTATATTTCATTTTTTCACCCTTTTTCATTTATTGAATGATTCAGCATATCCGGAACCTGTGCCAGAATCACCGCTGCAAACACAAGCATACAGCCGGTCAGTTCTCTCGGACTTAACACCTCATGTAATACAAGCCAGCCCGCAAGTACCGAAAAGACGGATTCAAGGCTCATTACAATCGAAGCTACCGAAGCCTGTGCGTACTTCTGTCCGATAATCTGTAAGGTATAGGCGATTCCGCTCGATAATACACCCGTATACAAAATCGGAAGTCCTGCCGCACATATTCCGGCAAAATCGACATTTTCGGTAAAAAGCATCATCACACCTGACAGTATAGCACATACCGCAAACTGAATACAGGATAATTTTATGCCGTCTTCCTTTGCAAAATGTTCAACTGTAAGAATATGACACATAAAACCGACTGCACACAAAAACTCGCACACATCGCCCATATAAATCCCTGCAAATCCGCCGGACATACACAAAAGATACATTCCGGCAATACAGCCGACAATGGATACCGCAATCAGCGGATGCAGCTTTTTGCCCATCCATACGGAACAGATGGCAACCAGCACCACATACGTTGCCGTAAGAAATCCTGCCCTTCCGGATGCCGCCACACCTGCCGGATAAATACCGATTCCATACTGCTGTAAGGACATTGCCACAAATAAAATTATGCCGCAGAGTACGCCACCCTTTACCGGCCACTTTGTCCGTGAATACGGCTCCTGTAGTGTGTCTTTTCCCCCGCCTGAGGTACGTTTTCCGTAACTGTCCAAAAGCACTATCACCAGCAGTAAAAAAAGCGCTCCAACCACTGAGCGGCAGGTATTAAATGTAAACGTCCCTACCGAATCCGCACCGCTTGTCTGGGCAACAAAGGCCGTTCCCCAGATAAACGCTGCCAGCAGAAGAATCAGGCTTCCTTTAATGTTTTTGATTTTATCCACCATTACTGTACCTTATCCTTCTTATCGCGCACACCGATATTTTTCATCAGATACTTTATGCCGAAAAGCGTGCCAACCATCAATACAATTCCGATTACAAGCGGCAGAACAGGACTCTGTACAAATCCTGCAATAATGTATGTAATACATGAAACAGCTGCTACAACCAACACATACGGCAGCTGTGTCGATACATGGTTGATATGGCTGCACTGTGCACCCGCCGATGCCATAATCGTTGTATCCGAAATCGGTGAACAGTGGTCGCCGCATACCGCACCCGCCATGCAGGCAGAAATGGAAATAATCATCATTGTATGATTCGTTCCCGAAAATGTACTAACTACAATTGGAATTAAAATACCAAAAGTTCCCCATGACGTACCTGTTGCAAACGCAAGGAACGCACCGACAACAAATACAACTGCCGGGAATAATGCCAGCCATGGTCCTGAAATACCGCCTACCAGTCCGGCAACATATTCTTTTGCACCAAGACTATCTGTCATACCCTTTAATGTCCATGCAAAGGTAAGAATCAAAATTGCAGGAACCATTGCTTTAAAACCTTCCGGCAGACAGCCGCAGCTTTCTGTAAAGGTAAGTACCTTACGCAGTGCATAAAATACAATCGTAATTACCAGTGCAAAAAAGCTTCCAAGCATCAGTCCGACAGAAGCATCACTTCCCGAAAATGCCTCTACAAAACCTGTTCCGCTAAAGAAACCGCCGGTGTAAATCATGCCGATAATACAGCAGATAATTAACGTAATAATTGGGAACAGCAGGTCTACTACCGTACCTCTGCCCTTTACCGTATCCGGTGCGGAATTGGCATACGGACGCTCCGGCGTTGTATATAAATCTCCCTTTGCCGCATTGGCTTCATGTACTGCCATTGCACCAAAATCAATTTTAAATAAAACCATTGTCAGCATTGCAATAATTGTAAGCAATGCATAATAGTTATATGGAATCGCATTCATAAAGACCGCAAATCCGTCCTCGCCTTCTACAAAGCCCGTAACTGCCGCCGCCCATGAAGAAATCGGCGCAATAATACAAATCGGTGCTGCCGTTGCATCAATAATATAAGCAAGCTTTGCTCTGGATACCTGATGCTTATCCGTGACCGGCCGCATAACACTTCCGACCGTCAGACAGTTAAAGTAATCATCAATAAAAATAAGCATCCCCAGCAGAACCGCTGAAAGCTGTGCACCGATTCTGGTCTTGATATGACGTCCCGCCCACTGTCCGAAGGCTGCCGAACCGCCTGCCTTGTTCATCATGCTGACCATAATGCCAAGCACTACAAGAAAGATTAAAATGCCGACGTTATACGGGTCTGATAAAACGCCGACCAGTCCGTCTTCAAAAATGTGCAGTACCGATTTTTCAAAACTGAATCCCTGCTGAAAAATGTTGCCGTAAAATAATCCGCCGATTACAATTCCGATAAAAAGGGAACTGTAAACTTCCTTTGTCACCAGTGCCAGAATAATTGCCACCAGCGGCGGTACCAATGCCCAAAATGTTGCATACATATTTGGGACATACTCCATCATCTGTTCCATAAAACTCCTCATTCCTTAGCGGTTTTGCCGCTATTTTTGTATTTCTGTATTATAATGATATCATATTTGTTTTTTCCCACGCATCACCGGCATGGTATAAATTCTTACAACCAGCGGTATGACCATAATAAACCACACCAGCGGCTCTGCAACGATAACGCCGTTGTAACCGATTCTCGGCACAAGTGCCGCTGCAATAACGATTTTTCCTATCATTTCAAGCGAACTCGACACCAGCGGGGTGATCCGCTCGCCAAGCCCCTGCATTGCATTTCTTAAAATGCAGATGACCGCCGTTACACAGTAAAATACGGTATTGAATTTCAGATACACCGTTGCCGTGTGTATCACGACTTCATTTTTACTTCCCGTAACCAGTCCAACCAGCCCTGCACCGATGGTATAACTTGCCACAACGGTCAGCATACACCAGATACAGGTATATAAAAGTGCCAGCCATATACCTTTTTTGACGCGGTCTATACGCCCGGCGCCCATATTTTGTCCGCAGTATGTCGCCATGGTTTGTCCGAATACCGAAAACATAATCATAAACATTTCAGATATTTTCCGCGCCGCCGTATGAGCCACGATAATGTCCTGTCCAAGCCTGTTAATCGCCGTCTGAAGGGTCAGCGACCCGATATTAACCAGTGAACTCATAAAGCCCATGGACAGACCGGAAGCCGCCATATTGCCAAGCATTTCTTTTTCCGGCTGCGTAAAATCCGTCTTTTTTAACTGTAAAATTTCATAGCGGCGGATCATGTAAATCCAGCAGATGACAAATGCCAGTACCTGTGACAGTACCGTTGCCACCGCCGCACCGTACACACCTGCATGTAGTACTAATATAAAAAATAAATCTCCCGCAATGTTTAATCCGACCGATACCGCCAGTATGATAAGCGGTGTGACCGTATCACCCAGCGCCCGCAGCGCCGCTGCACATGCATCATAAAGAAACGTTGCAAGCATGCCCGCCACAATTACTACGATATAAGAGCGCGCCGTCCCAAACAACGCCTCCGGTACATTTAAAAACTGTAATATCTGTTTTAAGAAAATCAGTCCTGCCGCCGTTAAAAGCACTGAAATTCCCGTTCCCATCATCAGAGAGGCGGCAAAGGATTTTTTCACACCGGCAATATCTTTTGCACCGTAACGCTGTGCCGTAATAATCGCAAAACCGTTGGCAAGTCCCAGCAGAAATCCGATAATCAGGTTACTAAGTGTACTGGTCGCCCCAACTGCCGCCAGTGCGTCTTCTCCCAGAAACGACCCGACAATCCGCGTATCCACAAGGCTGTACGTCAGCTGTAACAGATTGGCGAAAAATATCGGTATCGCAAATGACAAAATCAGCCGCGACGGACTGCCTTTCGTTAAATCTTTCATGTATTATTTATCCCGCTGCTTTCTTTTAATATGAATTTCCGGAATTGCTACATTTTCATAGGTAATTTCTTCTTCCGCTTCCGGTTTTTTTGTATCATGTGCCGCCGTATCATCCTCCCTGATATGCACCTCCGGCACCGCCAGGTTTTCACTTTCTACCTCATACACAGCCTTATGGGTCTTTTTCCATCTATCAAACATATTCCTCTCCATTCCGCAGGCATTTTATAAGAAATTAATAAAAAATGTTATCACCAGACTGTTTAAAAAATCCGCAAATAAACTTCCGATTAACGGTACAAGCAGATACGCTTTGACCGAAGGTTCGTACTTTTCACAGACTGCCTGCATATTTGCCATGGCATTCGGGGTTGCACCCATACCGAAACCACAGACACCGGATGAAAGTACTGCCGCATCATAATCCCTGCCCATGACATTAAATACCACAAAATACGTGTATAAAAAGATGAGCAGGCTCTGTCCTGCAAGCAGTACGATAAGCGGCAGTGCCAGATCTGCAAGCTGCCAGAGCTTTAATGTAATCATCGCTATTCCCAAAAACAGCGACAGGCTGATACCACCGATATCATTAATTTCACCCATATAAATAGTAAATTTTCCCGAATATTCCCCGATATTTCTGATACATGCGGCAACAATCATCGCACCGATGTATATCGGAAACGTCATACCGGTCAGCGATAACAGGTGGGATACGATTGTACCGAGTCCCATTGCAATAATTAACTGGAATACCGCTGACGGATACATGCTGGTATGACGTTCATGCTTCTTTTCATCTTCTACCAGAAGGCTGTCATCTTCCGGCACAACCGTATCTAACAGATTTTTCTTCTCAATCAGACGCTTGCCGACCGGTCCGCCCATGATACTGCCCATAATCAGACCAAATGTTGCACCTGCCGTACAAAGTGTTGTTGCACCCATAATACCAAAATCCTCCAGCACCGGGCCAAATGCACCTGCCGTACCGTGACCGCCAACCATCGGAATTGAACCGGTACATAGTCCGACCAGCGGACTAATGTGTAAAAGCTTTGCCAGTCCGACCGCTAAAAAGTTCTGTGAAAGAATCAGGCCGATGACCAGTCCCAGAAAAATAATCAGTGCCTTTCCACCACTTTTTAACACTTTTAAATTCGCCTGAAAGCCTACAGAAGTAAAGAAAAATACCATGCATACTTCCTTTAAAATATCATCAAACGAAAATTCCGCAATACCCGTCACATAACAAATACAGGTAAAAACGGCAAACACCACGCCGCCGATAACCGGTGCCGGAATACAGAACCGCTCTAAAATTCCGAATTTTTTCTTTAAAACTTTACCTAACATTAAGACAAGTACTGCTACAGTAATTGTCTGGTACATATCCAAATATATTTCCACTGATGTCCACCTGCTGCCTATCTGCTTCCTTTCCCTGTCACTACATCAATTCCACATTCCTTGTAATATGCCGCAGCACCCTTGTGAAACGGAATTGTAATTCCTTCTGTCGCCGTCTGCTCATTCATCACAATATTGACAGGCAGTGCATACTGTAACTCCTGCTTGTTTTCAAACAGTGTTTTTGTAAGCGCTTTCACCGTCTTTTCAGGCAACTTATCACTCACAAGCAGCACCGCTTTGACACCGACAGTATGTATATCCTCTGTCTGATTGTTGTACGTTCCCTTTGGAATCACGGATTCCGTATAAAAAGTGTAGGAATTTAAAAGTTTGTCTCTTGTACTTTCATCAAGCTCCAGCAGGCGGATTTCACACTGCTTAGACAGCTCTGAAATCACTGTTGTTTCTGCACCCGCCGTACAAAAAAAAGCATCGATCTTTCCGTCTGCAAGCCGCTCTGCCGCTTCTGTGTAATCCAGATGTACTTTATCAATCAGCTTATCTGTCAGTCCGCTGACAGCTAAAATCTGCTCAGCATTTAATTCCGTACCGGATTCGTTCTCACCGACACTGACTGTTTTCCCTTGCAAACCGTCCATGCTTTCAATGCCGGAGTCCGCACGCACCACAATCTGGCAGCTTTCCGTGTAAAGTGCCGCAACCGCGCTGTATCCGCGGTACTTCCTGCTGTTTTCAAATGTCCCGGCCGCATAGTATGCATCATTGGTTAAATCATTCTGCGCAACCGCCATCTGAATATATCCGTCTGATAAAAGCCGCAGATTCGCCGCCGACCCGGCAGTGGTCTTTACCTCAACCGTGCATTTTTCTTTTCCGGCTGTGATAAGCCCTGCAAATGTATCTGCAAAAGCATGATACGTTCCGCCAAGTCCTGCCGCACCGAACCGGATTCTCGTTCCGGTCAGTCCGCAGCCTGCAAAAACCGCCGCCGACAGAATCAGTACCGTCGCTCCTATTCCCAATATTTTCTTTTTCAAAAAATCACCTCGCTGTTATTCTTCCGCTTTTATGGCAAAAGCTATCATACCATATCTTTTGCCCGCTGGCTATATTACATTCCAATCTCTTTTATGACATGTTTTGCAAATTCCGCATCGTCAATCATGACACCGCCTTCAAACCAGAAATGATATCCCTGAAACATCTCTTTTTCACCGCCGTCATACGACAGTAAATTATAACTTCCAACCAGCGTATACCGTTCATCAATACACAGCACCTTCTCATGTGTGCCGATGTATGTCATGGAGAAATTTTCATATCGTGCAAAACGTTTTTTGAGTTTTTCCGCCATTAATTCGGTCTGCCAGTCTTTGTCCCTTCTCATCGCTGTATCATCATGATTTCTGCTGTACCGGCTTAACCCCGTCCTCATATTCGTGACAGATCTGTTCCAGCTTTTCCAGAAAAATGTCGTTGCAGATAGTTTCCGTAAGCGTTTTTACATATTCTTCAAATTCATTTTTGATATCACTGCTCATCTTTTATTCTCCTGTATCCATATTATGAAGTTTCTTCTCCAATGATTTTTCCGTTAATTTCTTTGACATTTCAGCATCACTTTTCCAGAAAAAATTTGTTTGATCATTTGTTACAACAAAATTTTATCATCATTCCAGCTGCTGTTCAACCAAAACTCTTCCCATTTATACAGTGTAAAAAAAGAAACTGGCCCGACATGATATTCTTACCGACAGCGGTCATATCAGCCATAAGCAGGTCATTGAAACTGTTTGTTGATGAAACAAGAGTTATTTTTTCACAGGAGGCAAATAACTAAAGAGATTAAAACATTCATATATGGCAGCATTGGTGCGGGATTCTTCGTACAAAATGCGATGAGGTCAACTACATCAGGTGTCAAACGATATCTTGTCACCTGTCTTTCATTATAAGGATTGCGAACAAGTACATACCCCTCTTTTATTCGATTCATAAACCATTGGGAATAAAATGCCGGAATATCTGTCCTCATTCCTGTCTGTATAATCATTTCCCCTCACTCCGTTAGAATAATGTTTAAATAAGCCATAAGCGCTAAATAAGATAGTATTATTAAAAAACTCCCTTTTCGGAAAAGTGTTCCTATATGTATTTAGCTTAAACTAACCTGTATATTTATTCATTTCATCACTTTTTATTCATTTTTCACTAAAGCTAGATGAATTTTTTATCATGGGAACACTAAGTGTTTGAGATGGGAATTTGAGAAAAGCCACACCAGATATGACTGATGTGGCTTTGGTTTTTATTTCTTATTTACCAAAAGTACTAGATGCAATCTCTATGTGACCTATTGATGTTCCGTTTGATAACTCCTTTGTAGGACAATATGTACAAGTTATAGAGCTATTTGTCTCATATCCTTCAATCATGTAATCTCCATCATTATTAGTGGTAAAATCAGCAATGGTCTTTTCTATTTCCTCATCAGTAGCACCTAATGTTTTTAAGCAATCAGTAAATACAGAATAGATTTCTTCCTCTGATAAACTGCCAAATGAATATGAAATGCAGAATGCTTCTGCACCAGCGTCTGTTGCATTTATCATTTCAAGATAACAATTATTTGCATATGCAAAGTACTTTGTGCGAATGTTTCCTTTGCTAATGTCCGTCATTTTGTACCCTGCGATTTCTTGGAACTCTGAAATGAATTTATTTACTATTTCATCGTCAGCATAATTTGTTTCTGTCTGCTCAACAACCTCACTATCTGTTTGACTTTCTACAATATTTGTTGTCACATCATCATTTATAGTTTCGTTTTCAGATACTATTGTTTCTGTATTATTTCCCGTTGTAGCTGTATTATCATTTGAATTACCAGATAAACCAATTATAAGATATACTATCCATGCAGCCGCAATAATACCATACTTTAATGCTGGTTTCATATCTTTCTTACGAAGCATTAAAATAGTTAATGGAACTGGAAATACAAATATCCAACCTAGTACCCACAGCCATGTCTTATTCTTTTTCTGTGGCTGTGTAGTGTTAGTGGTACTCCATGTATATCCACAATCTTTACATAAGCCTATTGTAGACCTTACAACAACAGTACCATTTTTCCCTTTAAGTTCTCCCTGCTTTTCTCGGTTAAATGTAACATTGGTGCTACCGCATTTAGGACAGCCAGATTTATTTAGCTGTTCACGTTCTTTTTGCATTTCTACTGTAATTTGTGAACCGCAAAATGTGCAAAATTTTGCATTATTTTCTATTTCTCCACCACAATTGGGACACTTCATTAGTGTAAACCTCCTCATACGTTGACACTACCATTGTACCACGCATGTAGATATTTTTGAACTGCTTATTTTAAAAATATCCTTTTATATCAATTGGAAGTTTTCTAGTAACTGTCCTTGACATTGGGTACACATTATCGGCAGACACTAATTACGCTCCAAATTTAAGATTTTTCATTTTCTGTTAGCAGGAGTTTTCAATGTGATGGCATATACTGTACCTACCTTTAAAGGGTCTGTTTCCATAACATTCCCATCGTAATATACAACAATTTCGTCACCAACAACAGGGTCTGCATAACTATCTTTGCTCTCCACAGTCAATGAAATTGACCACCTTGAACCGTTAGGATAACCCTCTGCCGTTTCTGAATACATAATTACATAATCATCATGCACTTCTTCTACAACACCTACTACGCTTGGCTCATTTTCAATAATGTAGTTCATACTTCTGTTATTGCACCCAGCCAATACCAACACGAATGTTAGCGATAAAATCAATGATATAAACCTTTTCATACCATCACGCTCCTTATCAAACTGCTTTTGCCTTATTTTTTGTCTTGGTTATCCAACACATAGATAATGCAGGCGATACCAGAAATCAAAACACCAAGGATACATCCACCAATAGCATTGTTAATGCGTGGCTCCAAGGAACAATCCTGCAACTCCGCACAAAATCATTATAATTACAGCCACAACCGTTCTAAACTCGCTCATATTCGCCCCTCCATTAAATGTCTTGTTTCTTCTGTTTGTTACGCTTCTTGTTAAACAACGAACCTATCAGCATACCTATTGCAGAAATTATTGCACCAACTACAATCATTCCCCAATCCGGTGCATTCAGTTTGTCAAAAGCAATGTTGTTTGCCATTTTGAATGTTCCGTATTCAGCAAGCATATACATTACTCCGAAGAAAAGGGTAAATGCCCATTTTCCTTTTTCCCAAAAGTCATTTTTGCCGATAACAATGGACACAACGAATGTAGTTACAGGAAGAATAATCCAAAGGAACATCAAACTATAACCCATAGCATCACTTCCGCTTGTAAAGAACCAGAACACAATCATGGCAACCGCCCAGATCAGCAGATAGGACAGTATTGTAATGATTTTATTTCTGTTAGTGTTGCTTTTCACAACATTTGTACTTTCTTCAAGATAATCATAATAGGTCTTCATTTTTTGTTCTCCCTTCAATAAATAGTCAAGAGAGACTTCGTAGCAATCGCTCATTTTAATGACACTGATGATATCTGGGTATGATTTTTCATTTTCCCAATTTGAGATGGTCTGACGACTTACTCCCAATATTTCGGCAACCTGTTCCTGTGTCAGTTTCTTCTCAAGTCTGGCTGCCTTGATTTTACTTCCAATATCATGCTCCATGCCATTGCACCTCCCTTGCACTTTTATTATAGGAAAACCACCACTTGTAGTCTACCAAACGGCTTTGACATCGCAGAAAATACGTGTCAAAATGCTTTTACATTTGCTTTTTTATTACTTCTTCGCCTTTTCCTCTAATTCAAGCAGATACCTGTCATAGTCCGACATGAACAATCTGTCTTGAATGATACGATATTTTTCAAACTCAGTTTCAGCGTGGAGTTTGGCTATTTCAGCAGAAACCTTTCCGGCATCCTGCAAAATGCATTTTGTTTTGAACGGTTGCATAGAACCTTTTCGTTGTTGCCGATGTTTTGTCATAATCTATCGCAGTAGCATACATATCTGTGATTTTCTGATAGAACTTTCTTTCGCTTGCACGAATTTCCCGGATGCGTTCTAACTGCTCATCGAAATACTTGTCCGTAAGATAAGTACCTCGTTTCAGACGCTCATCATCCATAACCCAGCCCTTGATGGTGTAGTCCTTTACGATACCGTTTGCCCACTTACGGAACTGCGCGGCACGTTCATTGTTTACCTTGAAGCCGACAGCAATAATCATCTGCAGGTTATAATGGTTCACTTCTCTCTGAACCTGGCGAGGGCCCTCGGTTTGAACTATCCGAAATTTTCGGATAGTTGCCGTTTCTTCCAACTCGCTATCTGAATACACCTTTTTGATATGGTCACTAATTGTACGCACATCAACATCATAAAGCGTAGCCATCATCTTCTGTGTCAGCCATATATTTTCATCTTCGTAGCGCATTTCAATGCTATCTTCCTGCTCTCCGACAGAAGCAATGTAGGTAAGATATTCTGCTGCACTTGAACGAATGCTTATTTCATTTTTCTTTTTTGCCAACGCAACCAACTCCGATTATTTAGATTGTATCACCAGTGGTGACACTTTTTCGATATGATAACATAGGTACAAACAGGAAGTTATCATACCGCCTTTATTATTTTCTCTACATCTTTTTTTCTTGATAGCCATATAACTTTATCATCATATCTATCTAAAATACTTCTTATTTCTTTCAGATTTTTATCCTGAAAAGTTTCAGTCCATTTCAAAAGGTTATAGACCGATTTCAAAGTTTCTCTTTTTCCTTTTTGTATTCCCAATTTTCTTTTTATAGAGCGCATAATAATTCTACTTTTATATAAATAACCAGGCATATCTAAAACATATATTTTATCAGCTTCATCAAAACTTTGCCGTACCCAGGCATAATATACCCCCTCAACTATCCACTCATCATTATTATATAATATTTCTTGTAATAACGCTTTTCGTTCATCAAGCGTTCTCTTTTTGCCATATTCTTTGGCGTTATTATCCCATTGAATATCATCTAAGTCGAAATGGGAAATATTATACTTTTTTGAAAGTGCATTTGCTAAATAGGTTTTTCCAGAACCACTGCAACCAATAATATGTATTTTCATAAGTCAGTATTCTCCACAATTCAAATTTATTTTACATCTCCAACTTTCAATTCTACAAGCTGGAATTTACTTTAACAAATATTTTTCAAACGCTTTATGATTATCAAAGTGGACTTCCCTAAAAAACAAAACTAACCAAATAATATAGATTGGTATAGCCATATATGGGGTTAAAAAGCAGGATAATAATGCGCCTGCCAACATTATAACAGCCCATATAAAGCACTGATTTCTTATATCACGAGAGATCTGAGCTTTATCATACAATGCCTGTTCTTCTTTAGAAAACGAATTAAATCCTGAAACAAATTTTGCTGCTTTTTCCTTAAAAATCGCAAACAACACACCTATAATTACAAATAGTATAGCCAAAATTATACATGACCAAAATCCTATATTCATAATAATCTCCATTCCGCCGCCTTCGGCTGGCGGCACAAATAGTAATGAAAGTGTTCCAACTCTCTACACTGTGCTGTAAAATAGTTTGCAAGAAGCTACACTACAAAGCATGGGAGGAGGAGTTGTAATAACTTTCTTCGTTTTAGACAGCATAATAATCAGTGTAAGTTCTGCCTTTTCAAGCACAAATAAGTGGCATCATGAATCCGTACACTAAGAATTGTTTAAGCACCTTAGTTTAATTGTGTGGCAGTTCAGTCAATGGCTTCTTGACAATGATTGCCATGATGTCTGTATGGAATCCACAGATAAATACTGGGTTCCTGTCTTTAATCTTCTGGAAGATGAAATCAATGTTGTGCTTGTTCCTACTATATAATGCAGGTGCACAGATTTTCCAATCGCCTCAAGACTTCGCTCTGAGGGAATAAGTCAAAATACCCGCGATTCCCCATCCACTCAACTCTATTGCTGCCGAATACGATTTCTTTTCCTAAAGCCTCTTGTAATTTGCGAACATGCGAAGCGGTCTTTGCTGTAAAATCCTCTTCAATGTTCACTTTTTTATTTTCAATGTTCACTTTTTCCAGAGTCAATGTTCACTTTTTCCGGTTCTTTAAAAGTGCCGCTGATGTGCAATATCCGGTTATGAAGAGGATGATTCTCGTTCAACAGGAGATTGCGAAGGAATACCGCTGTCGTTCCGGTGTTGCCCTCACCGAAAACATGGATCTGCCACAATCTTGAAATAAAAAACGCAAGATGGTGGATGATTTCATCCATCGAAAGGTTCTTATAAGAGAACTTCTTCTCCTCCGAAAAATCATAGTCCAATGTCGCCCGCAGCTCCGTGGCGCTGCCGTAGAGTACAGTCGCGCCATTTAAGACCCATTCCTTCTTCGTGATGTTGTAATCCCTGATACGTCCGGCGTGGGAATAGATACCGGTAAACAGCTTTCTGTGAATAGCAAGGGATTTTTCCCTTGAACCCTTTGTTTATTATATGTGGTGGCGCTTTCCGCCCCCAAATAATGAAAGTGGGGGCACTTTCTACCCCCACTAAGGAAATATTGCTAAAATACAGTTTAGATTTACCATACACACAAATCGTAAGTTGTACTTATGCACAGGCAATCAAGCATCCCGTTTAATCAAAGCGGCATCGGAGTCCGGGCAATCACAATGACTGCCAAAACAGCTCCCGCAAACGCTGCTGCGCCGATAACTGCCGCCGTTTTTTTGCTGAGGTTCTTCTTTACTGCCTTACAGATTAGCATGGCACAAACCACGCAAACAGCCGCAGCCGCAAGCGCAATGACCAGAGTCTCCCATAACCATGAAAGTTCGTATAATATTCTCATTCGCTCACCATACCTTTCTCTGGCAAACTGGGATTTGGAACGTGCTTTATAAATTTTTTCCGATCCCCTCAAGTTCGTTCATGGAATCCTTGTTTTTTTCAAGTTCATCTCTGGCTGTTGCGTAATATGATTTTTTGAAAAGCATATCCCATGAAAGATATTTTGCCATACAGTCAAACTGCTTATCAATCAGCTCATACTGGATACTGTCTACGGGAGAACCGCCTACAACAATCGTGCCAACTTTTTTATTTTTTAACTGCAATCCACGGCAGTAGCACTTATCAATGATAAGTTTCAATTGTGCTGACATTCCCCACCAATAAACTGGTGTAGCAAAAAGAATCATATCTGCGGCAGCAATTTTATCAATTGTAGGATTTGTATCATCCTTATCGACGCATCCCTTAGAGCATTGACAGACACCACATCCCTTGCATGGTGCAATGTTGAGTTTGTCAGGTTCAATGATTTCAATTTCATTCTTTTCTGATGCTCCTTTTATAAATGCATTGATTGCTGTCAGCGTGTTTCCTTTTCTGGCACTTCCATTAATGATTACAATTTTCATGCGTGTATCCTCCAACTTCCAATTTATCAAACTCCTTTTATTTCTGCTGAATCATCTTAAAATGCTTCAATGCCTCCACAATTGCACTTTCTTTATCTTCTGGGCACTGTGGCTGCCTGCTATCTTCTTTATCTCATCATATGTTGCCTTAGTCTCTGCAGATGTTATATCCACATCATCAAGTTCAATCGTGACATTAATATAATCATCCGGCGTTTATTTCAGTTGGGACAAAAGGACAACCGTCTCAATATGAACACTATGTCCAAACTGGTCTACCGGCTGGACTTTCTTTACGGCGTAGCCGTTGGCACTTAAAAATTTTAAATCACGCGCCAGTGTCGCCGAGTCGCAGCTTACGTAGACGATCCGCTGTGGCTGCATTTTCACAATCGTTTCAAGCAGTATTTCCTCGCAGCCCTTTCTTGGCGGGTCTACAACGACCACGTCCGGGTGGATACTCTTACCGGCTTCCGAATCCTGCACCTGCTTTAGGGCTTTTTCATAAAATGCCGGTACGACTTCTTCTGCCTTGCCCACGAAAAACTCTGCGTTGTCGATACCGTTGCGCTTTGCATTATTGCGGGCATCTTCAATTGCCTGCGGCACAATTTCCACGCCGTATACCTTGCGTGCATTTTTTGCAAGGAATAACGAAATCGTTCCGATACCGCAGTACAAATCCCACACTGTTTCATTTCCGGTCAGTCCCGCATATTCAAGTGCCTTTGCATACAGCTTTTCCGTCTGCATCGGATTTACCTGAAAGAAAGACTGCGGTGAAATCTGATATTTTACATCGCCGATAAAATCTTCAATATACGGCTGTCCCCACAGCACCTCGCTTTTTTTGCCGAGAATCACATTCGTCTTTTCCGTGTTGAAATTCACCATCACCGAAGTCATGCCGTCCATTTCACGCAGCGATTCTGTGAGCTGTTCTGCATTTTTTAAGCAGGAAGCCTTGGCCGCATTGACAATCAGACAGACCATAATCTCTTTAGTATGATAGCCGGTGCGGATTAAAATGTGGCGCACAATCCCGCTGTGGTGTTCCTCATTGTACGGGCGAATCTGATTTTTCTGCATATATGCCTTGACTTTGCGAAGCACTTCGCCGTTTTCCGGCGCACCAATACAGCAGTCTGTCTGCTCCACAATATGATGTGTTCTTCCGGCATAAAATCCGATGACAATATTGCCATCCTTATCTTCCCCGACCGGAAACTGTGCCTTATTACGGTATGCATACGGTGTTTCCATGCCGATTACAGGGTACATTTCAAAGTCCGAAAGTCCGCCGATACGCTCTAAATTGTTCTGTACCATTTTCTGCTTAAAAGCAAGCTGGGCTTCATAACGCATTTCCTGTATCTGACAGCCGCCGCACTGCCTTGCGACCGGACATTTCGGCTCTACACGGTCTTTAGATGGTGTAAGCACTTTCATCAGTCTTGCATAGCCATAATTTTTCTTTAATTTCATAATTTTGGCTTCGATAACATCGCCGACAATGGCATCTTTTACAAAAAATGTAAATCCGTCCGCTTTTCCGATGCCTTCGCCACCCGTTCCGATATCCTCAATGTGCAGTGTCACACAATCGTCTTTTTTAAATTCGCTTTTCACATTTACCTCTACAGTGTCTTTTTGATATTTGCATCCAGCCACCGGTTAAAACCAAGCCATTCGTTGGTGTCTTTGGCTTCCAGTGCCTCTTTAAACGTTTCCATTTTGGCATCCATATTATCTGCCATGGACAGTGCTACCGCTTCCATAATACAAGGTTTTTTCGGAGAACCGTATTCAAGCTCGCCGTGATGGGATAAAATACAGTGTCCGACTTCGGAAGCCAGCACCGGCGGAAAACCTTCAATGCCTGCAATCTTTTGCTGAATCATTTCATAACCCATTACAATATGTCCGAGGAAATTACCCTCGTCCGTATAATCGTTCTTTGGGAACGGTGCGAGTTCCTTTACTTTTCCGGCATCGTGAAGCGCCGCACATGTAATCAGTAAATCGCGGTTTAAAAACGGATAATTTTCCGCAATCTTTACACACAGTCTGGTTACACTTAAACTATGCTCTAATAATCCGCCCAAAAAGCCGTGGTGTACCGTCTTTCCTGCCGCAATGCTCTTAAACTTTGCAATAAAATCGGCATCGTCTGTAAAAAAGCTCTTTAACAGTGCCGAAAGATACTCATTCTTCACACTGCCTATATACTGCATGAGTTCTGTATACATTTCTTCGATATCATACTTAGAACATGGAATATAATCAGACGGAACATATTCTCCTTCGTCTGCCTTGCGGATTCTTTCAATCTTTAACTGTAATGCGCCGTTAAAGCTGATAACCTGTCCCGTTACTGCAACATAATCCATGGCATCAAAGTCACAGATACCGCCGGAAGACGGGTCCCATATTTTGGAATCCATTTGTCCGGTCTTATCCTGAAGCATCACATTTTCATATTCTTTTCCTGACTTTGTGAGTGCTGTTGATTTGGACTTACAAAGGTAAACATCGGAGATTCTGTCTCCGTCCTTAAATTTTTCAATAAAATGCATAATCTGCCCTTTCCTTTTCTCATTTCTCCTGCCGCCAGCCGGATTATATACTTTATTTCACCGCAATTACGGCGTTAAATGTCATATCCTTATATTCATCCCCGCCAAACCGTTTGGCTGTAATAGAAATCTGCTGACCGCTTTCACACTGATATAGTTTCTCACTAAATGCCTGAATTGTCAAAACCATATTTCCGTCAATCCCTGTAATAATATCCCCCGGCTGGATTCCCGCCGCATATGCCGGAGAGTCCAGTTCAATATCCGTTACGTAAATTCCCACCGGCAGTCCATAGCGCGTTGCCATTGTACCGGTTACATTCTGCCCTTTAATGCCGAAATATACCGGACTGTTCCCGTTGGATAATTCCTGTATCATTGATTTTAAATCCGAAATGCCAAGCACTGAAAATGTCGTCTTTGTATTCTTCATGGAAATGCCGACAACATTTCCCTTCATATTAAAAAGATAACCGTAATCGCCTTCTATGCCCGCAAGTCCCGTGCTGATAATCTCATAGCTGTTATCGACACCGCTTTTTGTTGAAATGCCTGAAACCATGCCGTAATCAACCGTCTTATTCTGTCCGTAAAGCCTGCCTGCCGCAACGACAATATCCCCCTGCTGTATGCTGTAAGAGTTGTCTAACTGCGCTGTTACAATCGAACTTCTTTCTTTGGACGGAATCTGCGATTCCTTGACACTGACAATCGCAATGCCGGTATCCGTATCGCTTCCAACCAGCTCGGCATCGACTTCTGTCGCTTTTGAAACCTTTACGACCAGTGACGACGAATCACGCACAACCTCCGCATTCGTCAAAATAATATATTCTGAATTGACCTGTCCGATTACAAGTCCGACCGTTTCTGTCGCACTCTGTGTTTCCGTCAGGATATTTCCCATATCGGTCTTATAGACGTCAATTAATACCAGTGATTTAATCGCCGCCGTAGCAACATTTTTTAAAGCTGCCGCATCGGTTGTCTGTAACACTGCCTCATAATTGTCATCGGCTGTCGTTTCTTTTGTTTCCGTATTATCCTGTTCTTCACTCGGATATTCATCCTTTTCAATGGTCAGAATTTCTTTGTCCGTATTCCTCTGAACCATTCTTTTTTCCAATGCCGGATATACGAGAAGCATCACACCGCTTGCAATCAAACCAAACAGCACTGCCGCCACAAAAAACTTTGCCGCGCGGATTAGTCTGCGGTACTTCACGGACGGCTTGGGTACGATTTTTTCCGTATATAAAGCAAAGGAGTCTTCTTCCTTATGTTCTGTGTTTCCCATTTTTTCTGTCACCATAACCTAACTTTTATTGAACTGCAAAATTAATTTTATTATAACGGACAGTTATGAACAATTTATGACCTACTTGTAAATTCTTATATCCATAGTAGAATTTTTGTTTCAAATGCGGTACAATAAAATGGAATCTGTGCCGGAAATGCCACAGATTCCGTGTCTGCAAGACCCTGCATTTCCGGATTGGAGAAATGAATGAATTACAAGTCTTTAACGACTCTTGAATATGATAAAATTATTGACCGCTTAGTATCTTTTGCGGCTTCCGATAAAGCAAAGGAACGCTTAAAAAAGCTGGTGCCGATGACGGACATCCACGATATTAACGCTGCTCTTTCAGAAACCAGTGATGCCCTTTCCCGTGTCTATGCAAAGGGGGCTGTTTCTTTTGGCGGTGTACATGATGTCGGCGCTTCCGTAAAACGTCTTGAAATCGGCAGCTCCTTAAATACGGTAGAGTTACTGCATATCAGTTCCCTGCTGACCGCGGCGGCAAGGGTAAAAAATTATTACGAAGATACCACCGATTCCTTAACGGGATATTTTCATGCACTTGAACCGCTGACACCGTTAAATACAGAAATTAAGCGCTGTATTCTCTCAGAAGATGAAATCAGCGATGATGCCAGTGCAAATCTGCGCAGTATCCGCCGTCAGAAGGTGCTTGCCGCTGAACGGATTCACACCGAATTAAATAAGATGTTAAATTCTTCTTCCGTGCGTAACTGCTTACAGGATTTTGTCATCACCTCACGCTCCGGCAGATACTGTCTTCCAGTCAAAGCCGAATACAAATCGCAGGTACCCGGCATGGTGCATGACCAGTCTGCAACCGGTTCAACTCTTTTTATCGAACCGGCGGCGGTTGTCAAATTAAACAATGATATCCGCGAGCTTGAATTAAAGGAACAGGCTGAAATTGAAGCCATTCTTGCAGAATTAAGCGCAAAGGCATCTGAATTTACCGATGAACTGTTAACGGATTTTCAGGTACTGACTACGCTGGATTTCATTTTTGCAAAGGCACAGATGTCCAAGCAATATAAATGCAGCTGCCCGGTTATGAATACCAACAATTATATCAATATTAAAAAGGGACGTCACCCGCTGATTGACCCGCATAAGGTTGTGCCAATCGACATTTATTTAGGAAAGGATTTTAATCTGCTTATTATCACCGGTCCGAATACCGGCGGTAAAACGGTTTCTTTAAAGACCGTGGGACTGCTGACCTTAATGGCGCAGTCCGGTCTGCACATTCCGGCTCTCGACCACTCCGAGCTTGCCGTATTTGACAATGTATTTGCCGATATCGGTGATGAACAGAGCATTGAGCAGAGTTTAAGTACATTTTCTTCCCATATGACAAACACCGTCAGCATTTTAAAGGAAGCCGATGCACACAGCCTGATTTTATTTGATGAAATCGGTGCGGGAACAGACCCGACAGAAGGTGCGGCACTTGCCATTTCCATTTTAAATGATTTGCACAAACGCGGCATTACAACCATGGCGACCACACATTACAGCGAGATTAAGGTGTATGCACTCACCACGGACGGCGTGGAAAATGCCTGCTGTGAATTTGACGTGGAATCCCTGCGTCCAACCTACCGCTTATTAATCGGTATTCCGGGAAAAAGTAACGCTTTTGCAATTTCCAAAAAGCTCGGTCTGCCCGATTATATTATTAAAGATGCTTCTGCCCGCATGGATGCCGATGACGTACAGTTTGAAGACCTGCTCTCCGATTTGGAGCATAGCCGCATTACGATTGAAAAAGAACGTGCCGAAATCAATGCCTATAAGCAGGAAATCCAGCAGTTAAAGGACGAATTAAAGACAAAATCCGACCGGTTAGATGAACGCCGCGACAAAATTTTGCGCAAAGCCAACGAAGAAGCGGCGGCGATTTTAAAAGATGCCAAAGAATATGCCGACCAGACAATTAAGACGATGAACAAGCACGGCATGACCGTAAAAGAACTGGAAAAACAGCGCAGTGCCATCCGTGACAAGATGAATAAACGTCAGGAAAAACTTTCCGTCCAGGCAGCAAAGCCGAAAGCACATAAGGCACACGACATTTCCGAATTTAAAGTCGGCACACATGTGCGCGTTCTAAGCATGAACTTAATCGGCACCGTGACCGCACCGCCAAGTCCGAAGGGCGAAATCACCGTACAGATGGGCAGTTTAAGCACCAAGACAAAAATCAATAACTTAGAGATTCTTGTCGGCTACAAAGACCCGGAAGAAGCTAAAAAAGCACCGAAGGGAGCTGGCGGCTCCGGCAAAATCAAGATGTCCAAGGCGGCTTCGATTTCCCATGAAATCAATCTTTTGGGACTGACCGTTGACGAAGCGGTTGCCAAACTGGACAAATATTTAGACGATGCGTACATTTCAAGAATTCCGCAGGTACGCATTGTACACGGAAAAGGCACCGGTGCGCTGCGAAACGGCGTTACCGCCTACCTGCGCGGTGTTCCTTATATCAAGTCGTTCCGTCTCGGCGAAATCGGCGAGGGCGACACCGGTGTAACCATTGTAGATTTTAAATAAAAGGGGGATTTTTACATGGCGACAAAACAAAAAATACTGATTGTTGACGATGACGAAAATATTGCAGAACTCATTTCTCTTTATCTGACAAAAGAATGTTTTGAAACAAAGATTGTTTATGACGGCGAAAGTGCCCTGCTCCAGCTTGACACTTTCCGCCCGAACCTCATTTTACTGGACTTAATGCTTCCGGGTATTGACGGCTATCAAGTCTGCCGTGAAATCCGCAAGTCCAACAATGTACCGATTATCATGCTATCCGCCAAGGGCGAAACCTTTGATAAGGTACTCGGACTGGAACTGGGGGCTGATGATTATATTATCAAGCCGTTTGAAACAAAGGAGCTGGTTGCCCGCGTCAAGGCAGTTTTACGCCGCTACCAGATGCCGGCGGAATCCGCGCCGGTCGGTGCAACTGTGCAGTGCGTGGAATACCCGGATCTGATTATCAATCTCAGCAATTATTCCGTACAATACTGCGGAAAGACGGTGGAAATGCCGCCGAAGGAACTGGAACTGCTCTACTTTCTGGCTTCTTCGCCGAATCAGGTCTTTACAAGGGAACAGCTTTTAGACCACATCTGGGGTTATGAATATATCGGAGATACCCGGACGGTCGATGTCCATATCAAGCGAATCCGTGAAAAAATCAAAGACCACGCAAACTGGTCGATTGAAACGGTATGGGGCATCGGTTACAAGTTCGTAACACGCCGGTAATCCACGAAGATGAAATAAAACCGTCATAACACCGGAAAGGATTGTTTTCAATTATGAAATTTAATCTTTTAACCAAATACCTTTTTGTCTATGCGGCAGTTGCCCTGCTCGGCTTTTTAGGCGTGACTTTTATCAGCTACCGCATCGACTATGCAAAGGTTTACAACTACTATACAGATGCCCTGTACAAGCAGGCACTGTCGATTTCAAGTGAATACGCCGATGACTATTTCAGTGAGGAACACCTGCGTATCGTTGAAACCGAATTACGGACCGTTGCCCTGCTCAACGATACACGCATTATGTTTATCGACACCGCAGGCAATATCATTCTGGATACAGCTTATGCACAGGAGCATAACACAAAAGATATTTTATACACCATTGATGGCTTTGATTATACCAGTCTGGGGACAAAACACACGCAGACCGGCGATTTTTACGGTATGCTTGACTGTACCTGTTTAAGTGTCTTCGCACCGATAACCAGCTCCTTTACGATGAAAGGCTATGTGGTTGTGCATTTAGATGAAAATGTGATTACCGATAATGTATACACAACCTTTAATACCAACTACATCACACTGGTTATGGTAATGCTTTTAAGCCTCAGCTTTATCGCACTGTACTTTGTCCAGATTCACAAACCGCTCAACGGCATTATCAAAGCGACAAAGGAATACGGAAAAGGAAATCTCGCCTATAAAATTGATGTCAAAAATGATATTGATGAAATCGGACGGCTGTCCGCTTCCTTAAATTATATGGCATCAAAGCTGGACGAATCCGACCAGTTCCAGCAGAAGTTCCTATCCAACATTTCCCACGATTTCCGCTCACCGCTGACATCGATTAAGGGATATCTGGAAGCCATTGCAGACGGTACGATTCCGCCGGAAATGACAAAAAAATATATTGATATTGTCCTGTTTGAAACGGACCGGCTGACGAAGCTGACAAGCAACATTTTAACGCTGAATGAATTAGACCCGAAAACCGTGCGGCTTGAATTGTCCGTATTTGATGTCAATTCGATTATCAAGCACACGATTGAAACCTTTGAGGGAACGTGTAAAAAGAAGCGGATTCAGTTCCAGCTGACCTTTTCCGCGGAAACCTGTTCCGTCAAAGCCGATAAAAGCAAAATCGGACAGGTTATTTATAACCTTGTCGACAACGCAATTAAATTCAGCCACGAAAATTCCGTGATTTACATTTCCGTGCGGGAAAAAGGTGAGAAAGCCTATATTTCCGTCAAGGACAATGGCTCCGGTATTTCAAAGGAAAGTCTTGATAAAATCTGGGACCGCTTTTACAAATCCGATGCATCCCGCGGCCGCGACAAAAAAGGCTCCGGCCTTGGCCTTTCTATCACTAAGGAAATTTTACAGGCACACAATGAAACGATTGATGTCGTCAGCACCGTCGGCGTCGGCACAGAGTTTATTTTTACACTGGCTTTAAGTAAATAAAAAATCATCCGCTTTCCTCAACGTTATCACTTGACTTCGGAAAGCGGATGATTTTTTTACCGGAAGTGTGGCGGGCGGGATGGGGTTGGCTTTAGAAAATATTACACTGTAAAAAGCCGACGTATAAAGTTTTGCTTTTCTGCTTACTTTATACGCCGGCTTTTATTTTCAGTCTTTTACAACTTTATATTTACTTTTGCTTCTAATTCTATTTTGTAAATAAATCTTTACGTTTTCTGATGACCAGAACGCCTGCACCGATAAACATGACTGCCATCAGCATTACATATAATCCTGCATTGGCGGTATCGCCTGTTTTTACAGTTTCATTCTTTGTATTTTCTGCTTTTGCAGCTTCGGTCTGTGCGGTTGAAACATTTTCATTCACAACCTTCGGTGCTTCCTCTGCCGTCTTTGCCTGTTCTGCAATAACATAGGTACTGAAATGGTTGGTTACAAAGACTGCTTTGCCGTCCTTGCAGACTGCCTGCATATCTGTTGCCGTTCCGTCTGCTTCCATACGGAATACCTTTGTATTGGCTTCCTCATAGCCTGCCGGAATGTCTAATGTTACTTCAACGCCGCCAGGGAACTGATGAACAAATTCCGTACCTCTTAAAATAGAGATGTCTACGACTACCATTTTTTCATGCTATTCTTATATTCATTCACTTTTCCAGTGCAATCTGTGCAGATGTCCTTCCAGATTCATTGTTTCAAAATTGTGCTGGCGCAAAGCCTCATACAGTACAATTGCAACGGAATTGGACAGATTCAGGGAACGGATATCGCCAATCATCGGGATACGGATACATGTTTCCTCATTATCGACCAGAATTTCTTCCGGAATTCCGGCACTTTCCTTGCCAAACATAATATAACAGTCATCCTCATAAGACACATCACAGTAAGTCTTTTGTGCCTTAGTCGTTGCCATATATATCTTTGCACCCGGATTTTTTTTCTGAAAATCCGCATAGTCATCGTACACGATTACGTCCAGCTTGTCCCAGTAATCCAGTCCGGCACGCTTTAACATCTTTTCATTTAACTTAAAGCCGAGCGGTTCAATCAAATGCAGTCTTGCGCCCGCCGCCACACACGTTCTTCCGATATTTCCGGTATTCGCCGGCATCTCCGGTTCATGTAATACAATATTTAACATCTTTTCCCCTTTCTGATCCTGCAATCAACCAGTTACACAACTGCACCGTCCTATCCGTCAATGCCTCCGCCGTGTATTATAATTAATTCACATTAATTGCAATATCCAGTTCCATATGAATCTCATCACTTGTCAGCGGAACACAGATATTCTGACTGTAAGACTGCTTTAAATAAACATTTCCGCGGCATAAAGTCGGCGGTGTGATATCCATGGCAATGCCTTTTGTCGAAAGAATCGTTGCCGCATTTCCCATCATCATATTGCCCAGCTCATTAATCGCACTGGCAGACATATCGTCGAGTGCCGTAACCGGCATCCCCATCATCATCTTGGAGGCTACATGGAGTGCATGTGCTTCCGGAAATGACATTAAAACCTGTCCGCGCACTTCTCCTGTCACACCAATCATAATAATCACGGAATCACTTGCAAACTCCGTTGTCTTTACATACGGTCTGCCAATTTTCATATCGACCTGGCAAATATCTTTAATCACGCTGGTTGCCGCCATTAAAAAAGGATTGATATATTCTACGCTAAATTCTGCCATCATTTCCTCCCAAGGACTCTATAAACTTCTGTATTCTTTCTAATCCCACCTTTAAATTTTCGATGGAGTACGCATAAGAAATGCGCACAAAGCCTTCACCTGATGCTCCGAAAGCTGTTCCCGGTACTACTGCCAGCTTCTGTTCACTCAGTAACCTTGTTGCAAATTCCTCTGATGTCATTCCAAATTTCTTAATTGACGGGAATACATAAAATGCACCATACGGCTCAAAACATTCCAGTCCCATCTCTTTAAAGGCATTGAGCAGAAAACGTCTTCTCTGATCATATGCCTCTACCATCATTTCAACCTCCATGTCACAATTTTTCAACGCTTCCACTGCCGCAAACTGGCTGTTCGTCGGTGCACACATAATCGCAAACTGGTGGAGTTTTACCATCTGTTCAATGACCGTGGCAGGTCCGCAGGCATAGCCTAAGCGCCATCCGGTCATTGCAAATGCTTTTGAAAAGCCGTTAATCACAATGGTCCGCTCCTTCATGCCAGGCAGTGAACCAATCGAACAGTGGCGCTTCCCTCCATATGTCAGTTCCGCATAAATTTCATCGGAAATCACATATAAATCCTTTTCAATAATCACCGGAACAAGTTCTTCCAGTTCTTCCTTCGTCATAATTGCACCGGTCGGATTGTTCGGATATGGCAGTACCAGTATCTTGGTCTTATCCGTAATGCTGTTTAAAAGCTGTTCTTTTGTCAGCTTAAAATCATTTTCCGCCTTTAATTCAATCGGCACCGGCACGGCATCCGCCATGACTGCACACGGCAGATACGACACATAACTCGGCTGCGGAATCAGCACCTCATCGCCGGGGTCTGTCATACAGCGCAGTGCCACATCAATCGCTTCACTACCGCCGACCGTGACAAAAATTTCATGCACCGGGTCATAGTGCAGATCATATTTGCGGTTTACATACCGGCTGATTTCTTCACGCAGTTCTTTTAAACCTGCATTGGATGTATAAAATGTTCTTCCCTTTTCCAGCGTATAAATGCCTTCTTCGCGGACATTCCACGGTGTATCAAAATCCGGTTCTCCGACACCTAAAGAAATCGCATCCGGCATTTCACTGACAATATCAAAAAATTTACGGATTCCTGACGGTTCAATACCGATTATTTTCTTTGACAATGGATTTCTCATGGTGTCACCAGCATCCTTTCATCTTTTTCTTCTGCATCCAATACCCTGCCGTAATCCTTATATTTTTTCAGTACAAAATGTGTGGATGTGCTGAGTACCGAATCCAGCGGTGAAAGCTTATTGGCTACAAACTGTGCCACTGATTTCATCGTCTTGCCTTCAATAATGACCGTAAAGTCAAATCCACCGGACATTAAATAAACCGATGTAATCTCATCGTATTTATAAATGCGCTCTGCAATGCTGTCAAATCCCAATCCGCGCTGCGGTGTGACTTTCACTTCAATCAGGGCTGTTACTTTTTCTTCACTTGTCTTGTCCCAGTTAATCAGGGTATTATAACCGCAGATGACATGCTCTTTTTCCATATCCGCGATTTCATTGGCGACTTCCACCTCTGTCATGCCAAGCATAACCGCCATGTCTTTTAAATCGATTCTGCTGTTTTTTTCCAGCATATTTAATATCTTTTCTCTCATACATTCATCCGCCTTTCGCTGTAATCCAAGACTTATATAAAACGATATACCTCGTCCCGGTTCGGTGTGTCCAAATACCGTACCTCATCGTCATTGCGCAAAATTTTATTGTGATCTGCCGTTGTCCTTCCAATGACAGATGCCTTAATTCCTGCATCAGACAATATTTTTATTATATCATGTCCGTTATCCGCTGTCATTAACAAAGCACCACAAGATTCCAATTCATATGGATTTACGTCAAAAATTTCACAAATCTCAATAATCTCCTGTCTGACCGGAATCTTTTTAAAATCAATATCCAATCCGACTTTTCCGGCTTCTGCCATATCCCACAGTGCTGCAAAAATGCCGCCCTCAGAAACATCGTGCATACCGGTCACGCCTGCCTGTGCAGCAAGAAACGCTTCTTCCCCAACGGACATATCCTGTGCATTTCCCTGTGCCTTTTCAATCACGTCTTCTCTGTAAAACCGTAAAATTTCCGGGCGGTTCTTTGCAATAATCTGCCGGATGCCGCTGATACCAATCCACTTTGTCAGAATCACGTCCTGTCCCGGATGAATATTTTTCGCCGATAAATTTTTCCCGTCACACAGCCCGATTACCGTCACCGTTACAACCGGTTCTAAAACCGCTGCACTGCCCTGCGTATGTCCGCCGGAAATCTGGATACCCAGCGGTTCGCACTGCTTTTGGAGCGTTTCCATGATTTCCCGCAGCTTCGCCTCCTCTGCGGACAGCGGTAAAAGCACCGTGCACTCCGCCGCCACGGGAATTCCGCCGCCTGCATAAATATTATTGGCGGCTCGCTGTACCGGATTTTTCGCTGCAATGTCCCCCGTTGCAGCCGCTGCCGCACTCACCACCGCAGGCTTGTCTTTCTTTTGCAGGCTGATATACGCACAGTCTACACCAATCTCCGGTTTCGCCGCATATTCTTCACGTTTTTTTATCTGCTTTAAAACAGAACGCTTCAAAATCGAATTTGATACTTTTCCCGGATTCATATACTCTCCATTCCGGCAGGTCTTTAAGTAAAACTTGCCACTTTGCCTTATTTAGGTTATGATTAGTAAAGCAGGGCTGATGCCACCATCGGCACAACCATTGCCAATACTAAAATAATAATGATAATTGCAGAAAAAATTTGCTTGTTTTTTTTATTGTTAAAATTAATCATTTTCTTCTCCATTCCGCAGGCATTTTAATGCCGGAGGAATCGCGGACTGAATTTATTCAGTTCTGCGATAAGCGCAGCTTTGTGACGCCTGCGGCACAAAACTGCCGTGTGAAAAATCTTGAATTTAAGGATTTTTCACACTTGCTCCATTTCTGTGATTATCCCAATGTAAAGGATAAATTATGAAACTGATACTGCCTTATTTTATACTAATATTATTTCTGCTTCAACATAATATGAAAAAAAATTCAAAAAAAGAGAAAATTAACAATGAAACCTTCTGGAAACGGGAGTCGGAAGCCAATTCTGTGCGGAAAAAAGATATTTCCGGACTGGATTACATCCGGATTCCGGATACACTGACCTGTCCGGATACGCAGGATGAACGTATCTTAAAGGAGTGGCATACAATTGAAGCTTTAAAAGAAAAAAAGATTTTAAATCTGTCAGGTTTTACTAACACCGATTTAAAGTTGGAATACGGTGTCGGCAACTTAACCGAGCTGACCGATTATGACAACAACTATGTCACACTGAGCCGCTCCCTTGCAAGAATTGCTGAACTACTGACAGAACAGGGGTTGAAAAAAGAGGCTACCGCATTTTTGGAATTCGGCATCGCAACCCATACCGACATCGGTAAAAACTATACCCTGCTTGCCGGATATTACATGGAATATGGAAAGCCTGAAAAAATCGACTTTTTAATCGCACAGGCAGAACAGCTTTCCTCGCTTTCCAAAGACCCGATTATTGCCCGGTTAAAAGCCATCCAGCGCGGAGAGGCTTCACCTGCCTAACTTTTTACTGCGCTTACGATTAAACAGACTTTTTATTTTTTATACGGCAGTTTCCCATGTTCCGAAATAATGCCATCAATGATTTTTGAAGCCCGGCTTTTTGTCAGGCTGTCAATGTCCTGCTCCAGTGTCAATCCGTGATAGGAAACCAGCGCCGCCAGATACCGTTTCTGCGCCGCCGTAACCGGTGTATCTTTCTTGACCGTGTAATTAAGCGGCAGGGTTTCTCTAAATCCTTCATCGTCCGGTTTCACCTCATACAGCCTGTAATAAAGCTGATGGGCGCTGACCGCATCGTCTAAGGCACGGTGCGAATTACCCGGATTAATCTGAAAATATGCGCAAAGCACATCCAGATTTTTATGTTCCACCTCAGGAAGCAGTCTTCTTGCAAGCTTTAAGGTATCAATTCCGTTCTTTTCAAAAGGAATCCCATGATTCACACACGCTTTTTTCAAAAATGAATAGTCAAATATAATATTATGTCCCAGAAGCGGCATATCCCCGATAAAACTTACAATTTCATCAATTACTTCCGAAACATGCGGCTGCCCTGCCACCATTTCATCGGTAATTCCGGTCAGTTCCACAATCCGCTGCGACAGCTTCTCCTTCGGATTTAACAGACGGCTGTAGGTTTCTGTAATCTCGCCGTCACAGACCTTTGCCATGCCGATTTCAATAATCTGATTTTCTGACGGATTCAGCCCCGAAGTTTCCAAATCCAGTGCCACATAGTCCCTTATCATAACCAATCCTCGTTTCCCGTTTACTTTCTATCTCTTATCCTTTGATTTACAGATATCCTGCAAAAAACACTCACTGCACTTTGGCGCACGCGCCGTACAGATTTCCCGTCCAAATGTAATAATCTGTATATTGTATACAATCCAGTGGTCTTTCGGCAGGACCTTCATTAAATCATATTCAATCTTTTCCGGTTCAGTTTCCTTTGTAAAACCCAGTCTTTGGGAAATACGCTTGACATGGGTATCCACTACGATACTCGGTTCATGAAAAATATTGCCGCGGATGACATTCGCCGTTTTTCTGCCAACCCCCGGAAGACTTGTAAGCTCCTCTAATGAAGACGGCACTTCTCCGCCAAAATCCACACAGACTCTTCTTGCCGTTTCAATCAGGTTCTTTGCCTTGCTGTGGTAAAATCCAATCGAGCGGATATCCTGCTCCATTTCCTTTACATCTGCATGTGCAACTGCCGATACGTCCGGGTACTTTACAAATAAATCCTTTGTCACGATATTGACCCGCTCATCGGTACACTGCGCCGACAGCATCGTTGCCGCAAGCAGCTCCCACGGTGTCGTGTAATTTAAACTACACCGGAATTCTGTCGTATACCGCTCATCTAACCGCTCTAAAATGCTTTTCGTTCTTTTTGTCATAATCTCACTAATCTCCATTCCGCAGGCATTTTAATGCCAAAGGAATCGCGAGCCAAATATCAGATTTGGCTCTGCGATAAAAGCTATTTGTTTTTGGGTACACAAAAAGCGGGTGATGGGAATCGAACCCACGTATCTAGCTTGGAAGGCTAGTGTTCTACCATTGAACTACACCCGCAAAAGTGCCTAGAACCGGAATCGAACCAGTGACACGAGGATTTTCAGTCCTCTGCTCTACCGACTGAGCTATCTAGGCAGAAATCTAAGATTTCTTATCTTTTATTATCACTGTGCCACCTTTACACGACAAGCACAGTGATAATTATACAATAATATTTTTTTTCAGTCAATCCCCAAAATTTATTTTTTATGCTTCTTTTTATCCTGCAGGGATTCCTGTTCCTTTACATAAGCTTCATACAAATCGGGGCGGTACTTCTTTGTCCGCTCAACAGACTTTTCAAGACGCCATGCGTCTACATTGCCGTGGTGTCCCGATAAAAGAATGTCGGGTACTCGCATTCCTTCAAATTCCACCGGACGGGTATACTGCGGATATTCAAGCAGTCCATTTTCAAAGCTTTCGGTTTCTGCCGATTCTTTGTTATTTAAAACACCCGGCACCAGTCTGGACACCGCATCAATCACAACCATTGCCGGCAGTTCTCCGCCGGTCAGCACATAATCTCCAATGGACACATAATCGGTCACGATCTTTTCCAGCGCACGCTCATCAATGCCCTCATAATGCCCGCACAGAATACACAAATCCTCTTCCTGTGCAAATTCCTGTGCCATCTGCTGTGTAAACGGATACCCCTGCGGTGTCATATACACCACTCTCGGCTTCTTTCCAATCCGCTCTGTCACGCTTTTATACGCGGAGCAGACAGGTCCCGGCTGCATAACCAGTCCGGCACCGCCGCCATACGGATAATCGTCCACCTTCATATATTTATTTTCTGCAAAATCACGGATATTTACCGCATCTACCGATAAAATTCCGTTCTGGATTGCACGTCCTGTAATACTTGTATTCAGTCCGTCCAGAATCATCTGCGGAAACAGGGTCAGTACGTGAAATCTCATTATTTTGCTACCTCTGCGATTGAATTTAACAGGAATGCATAGTAATCATGATGCAGGTTCATACCGTTGGTGCTGTAATCCGGATTTAAGTATCCGGCACCGTTTTTATATGCAGAAGCCACATCAATATAGGTGTATCCGGCAGAAGCTGCAAGAACACTTACCGTATCATTTACATCATCAATTGCAGACTGTGTGATTTTATTCGTATCACGTGCTTCAAATCCGCTTGTTACAGGAAGCAGGGATAAAATGTATACCTTTGCGGACGGACAGCTATCCTTTACGGCTCCTGCCAGTGTAATTAAATCTTCTGCTATCGCTTCAGCGCTCTTGCTTCCGAAATTGACATCATTTAAGCCGACCATGATAAATACCTTGGAAGGATTTAACTGTGCTACGCTGTCTACTTCTGCAACTGCCTTTGTCGTTGTCAGGTTATTTCCGGCAACCACATGTGCGCTGTTTAAGAAACCGTATTCCTGAATACCGCCGATAATGGAATCCCCGAACAATACAGCATCACTGTAATAATCCTGTGTTGTAAAATCTGCTTCTCCGGCAGGTCCGTCAATCGCAAGAATACCGCTGTTTGACGGTGCTGCCGTTGTAGCTTCTGTTGCAGGCTGTGTTGTCGGTGCTTCTGTTGCTGCCACTGTCGGTGCCTGTGTTACCGGCTGTGTTTCATTCTGTGTTGTCTGCTGTGCCGTTGTCGGCGGTACTGCCGCCTGCTGCTTATTGTCGGAAGATGATCTTCCCATAAACCGGATAACTGCCACGCAGATAACCAGTGCCACAAGCACACCTGCCGCTCCGAAGCAGTAATTTCTGTATTTATGCCACATTCTCATTTTCCGGTTCAGTTTCACTGAACTTTTTGTATCTTTTCCATTGTTATCCATTTCCTGTTACCAGCCTTTCTAACTATTGTTTTTCTACCATTTTACACGTTTTAACACGACTGCCGAAGTCTTTCTAAGACCGATATCTAACCAGCCGCCGTTTACTGTATACCAAAGCTGTTCCTCACCGAAACCGCCGTCAAATGTCACAAATATCTGTTCCATCTCATCTTTATCCGTAATGCCAAGTTCCCAGACCGGAACCCTGACCCTTCTTTCATCTTCAGAATTATTGACAATGACTACAACTGCATCCTTCTGATTAAATCTGCCATAAGCAATCAGATTATACTCTCCGACAAGCGGTTTATAAGAACCGGTCTTTAAAACTTCCTGTGACTTATGCATGGCAATTGCCGCCTTGTGAAATGCAATCAGTTCCTGATCTTCACTGCCCCACGGATACGTTCTTCTGTTATCCGGGTCTGTCCAGCCGCACACGCCTGCTTCATCACCGTAATAAATAGTCGGCGCTCCGGGCCATGTCATCTGAATGATGACAGCTTCCATAAAGACCGCTTTATTGATACCTTCGTTCGCAGCTTCTGCTCCAACGGATGCCGTTCTGCCGACACGGTGGTTCGTTCTGGTCAGAAAACGCGAGTGGTCGTGATTTGAAAGTTCATTCATGGAAATCGCAACTGCCTGTCCACCCATACGGGACATATTGTGATGCATCGCCCCGAAAAAATTGCCCGCATTGCCAAGCATATCCTGACGGAACTCATCACTGTGCTTCTGCATACCGGTTAAAAACCACGTCACCGGTTCCATAAACGCATCATAGTTCATAATGGTATCCCATTCATCCCCCTGGAGCCAGTCATAGGAATCGCCGTAATTTTCTGCAAGAATGACAGCTTCCGGATTTGCTTCCTTGACTGCCTTTCTGAACTTTTTCCAGAACTGGTGGTTGTATTCCCGGCTGTTGCCCAGATCTGCCGCAACATCCAGCCGCCAGCCGTCTACGCAGTACGGCTCGGATACCCATTTTTTACCAATACCTAAAATATACTGCTCCAGTGTATCCGCTTCCTCGTAGTTAAGCTTCGGCAGGGTGTCATTGCCCCACCAGCCGTCATACGAGTTGTTATCCGGCCACTGGTTACTGTAGAATTTAAAAAAGGTATGATACGGACTGTTAAAGCTCTCATACGCACCGGATGCATACTGTTCCGGGCTTGTACTGTAAATATGCTCTCTGTCAAGCCATTTATTAAACGAACCGCAGTGGTTAAATACGCCGTCAATAATGACCTTCATGCCTCTTTTGTGAATTTCTTCCACCAGCTTTGCAAAAAATTCATTGCTGGCTTCCAGATTCTTTTTATTCGTTACCCTGTCCATATACCGGGATGCATGTGTATTACACTGATCTCCCTCACTGAGCAGTTTTCCCTCATCCGATACAATCACACCGAAATGCGGGTCTATATAATCGTAGTCCTGTATATCATATTTATGATTGGACGGCGATACAAACAGCGGGTTAAAGTAAATAACCTCTACCCCTAAGTCCTGTAAATAATCCAGCTTGTCCCATACGCCTTTTAAGTCGCCGCCGTAGAAATTACGCACATCCATCTGCGCCGGATACCGGTTCCAGTCGTCCACCTGACAGACATGCTCTCCGATATAGCTGTATTCATCATTTAATACATCATTGCTTTTATCCCCATTGCAGAAGCGGTCTGTAAAAATCTGATACATCACCGCACCCTTTGCCCACTCCGGGGTCTGAAAGCCCGGCATAATCTGAAAATTATAAAAAGGATTTAATTCTTTTGCCGCGCCAATCTGATTATAAAAACAGACATTTTTGCCGGAAACGACTTTAAAATAGTAATAAAGCTTTTCTTCCGCCACTTCCACCGATGCCTCGTAGTAATCAAACAGTGTATTATTGGCAACACGGTACATCTCATACTCCTGATTGTTTACATACAGGTATGCCGTATCCACATTATACCTTCCTGTTCTTAAGCGAAGCTTTACCGTATCCCCCGGCTGCGGTTCTGCCGGTATTCTATATTCTTCTGTAACGTCACTGAATAACGCCCCTGTCTTTAATACCGGACGTGTATTACACATATACATCAGCTTCCGATTGCTGGCTGTCATATTTTCAATGGCTTTTACAATTCTCATGGACAGACTCCTCTTTTTAATTTCACATTCTTTATTATATAACGAAATTCAATAGATTTCAACAACATCATCATTTTGCCCTTGAATCTCCCTATAAGCAGTAAAAAGGACAGCCGGGGAAGGCTGTCCTTTTTGGAGAAGGTATTTCACTTATTATGGGGTGTAGCAAAAAATATATAATGTATTGGGGGGTTTTTACGTTAATTATAGTATCATGAACGCAAAGTGAAGTGTTCACAATCTTGACGAATTTTGTCGATTTTTTTTGTGCATATTTCACAACCGTTTCCCCACCCTTTGAATACAATCTAATTTTCAAACAACGCCTCAAACTCCTCACGGGTTACTTTTTCTTTTTCCAGAAGCAGCTGTGCGCTCTTTTCAAGCACATCCATATGCTCCTCAATCATCTTCTTGGCTTTGCCATAGCACTCGTCAATGATGTTCTTTACTTCCATATCAATCTGGGAAGCCACCTCTTCGCCATACGGTCTGGTATGTGCCAGATCCCTGCCAATAAAGACTTCATCACTGTCGTTATCATAATTAATCAATCCCAGCTTTGATGAAAAGCCGTATTTTGTAACCATTGACCGGGCAGTTTCCGTGGCCTGTTTAATATCCTGTGATGCTCCGGTGGTAATATCATCAAATACCAGTTCTTCCGCAATACGTCCGCCTAAGCTGACGATAATATTCTGAAGCATTTTTCCGCGTGTGTTAAACATTTCATCTCGTTCTGGCAACGGCATAGTATAACCTGCTGCCCCCATTCCCGTCGGAATAATGGAAATCGTATGCACCGGACCGACATCCGGAAGCAGATGAAATAAAATTGCATGTCCGGATTCGTGGTATGCCGTAATCTTCTTTTCTTTTTCAGAAATAATCTTACTGCGTTTTTCCACACCGATGCCAACCTTTACAAATGCGTAATTCACATCTGCATTGGTAATATATTTTTCTTTTCGCTTGGCTGCGTTAATTGCCGCCTCATTTAACAGATTTTCCAAATCCGCACCGGTAAATCCGGCTGTGGTTCTTGCAAGACTTTCTAAATCCACATCATCACCGAGCGGTTTCTTTGCCGCATGGACATTTAAAATTTCAAGACGTCCCTGTACATCCGGCCGTCCGACAACAACTTTTCTATCAAAACGTCCCGGTCTTAAAATCGCCGGGTCTAAAATATCAATACGGTTTGTTGCCGCCATCACGATAATACCTTCGTTGATACCAAAACCGTCCATCTCAACAAGCATCTGGTTTAACGTCTGCTCGCGCTCGTCATGTCCGCCGCCCATACCGGTACCACGGCGTCTTGCCACGGCATCGATTTCATCGATAAATACGATACACGGTGCGTTTTTCTTGGCTTCTTCAAATAAGTCACGCACACGGGAAGCACCGACACCGACAAACATTTCCACGAAATCCGAACCGGAAATGCTAAAGAAAGGCACACCCGCTTCTCCTGCTACTGCCTTTGCAAGCAGTGTCTTACCGGTTCCCGGAGGACCTGTTAAAATCACGCCTTTCGGGATTCTTGCGCCCAGTTCTGTATATTTCACCGGATTTTTTAAGAAATCCACAATTTCTTCAAGTTCTTCTTTTTCTTCCTGAAGACCGGCAACGTCTTTAAATGTAACAGGGTTTTGTGTACCGTTCATCAGCTTGGCACGGCTTTTTCCGAAGTTCATCATCTTCGCGCCGCCACCGCCGCCTGCCTGTCTGTTGGTCATCATCATAATTACAATAATAATCACCAGACAGATACCAAACGGAAGAATCGTTGTAATCCATACGCTGTCTCTTGTCACATCTTTTAACGTGTACCGGATATTGTTATCCAGCAGTAACTGTTCAATTTCATGCACATCGGAAACATTTAACAGTTCCTCGCCGTTGTCCGTCTTGGTAATAGAGAGTACACCGGTCGGCACTTCTGAATTCTGCTTGATTAACACGCTGGATACATATCCGTTCTGGACATCCCACAGGAAATTGCTGTAGCTGTATGATGATGACGATGGTGAAAGTCTTTCCAGTGCAAAATAAAGCACGGCAATCACCGCTATAACCACCAGATAAATGCCAACTCCTCCCATTTTATTTCTGTTTGTATTCATATATTCCTCCTTGTTTTGCGAAGCAAAATCCGAGCCTCTAAGGCGAGGAGAGGAATTTGCCTCCTGATTCTTTATTCACTTTCGATTACACCGACATATGGCAGATTTCTGTAATGCTGGTCATAATCGAGTCCATATCCGACTACAAATTTATCCGGAATTTCAAATCCGTTATAAGCAACATCTATTTCTACTTCGCGGCGTTCCGGCTTGCTAAGCAGTGTACAAATCCGCAAATCTTTCGGTCCGCGTTCCTGTAACATCGGAACAAGTCTTGACAATGTATTTCCGGAATCAATGATATCTTCAACAATGATAACATTTTCATCTTTTAACGGCTCGTCCAGGTCTTTTTTAATCTGAACTGTTCCGCTTGATACCGTGCCGCTTCCATAGCTGGATACCTGCATAAAATCAAGCATTACCGGTACGGTAATTCTTTTTGCGAGTTCACACGCAAAAAAAGCACTGCCCTTTAAAATGCAGATCAGTTTTACGGTTTCCCCTGCGAAATCACTGCTGATCTGGGCTGCCAGTTCACACACTCTCTTTTCAATTTCTTCCTCTGATATCATCACACTGATATGATGCTGTTCCATTTCATTTATCCTCCTGCATTACTACGCTTATTTTTAATATCCTTTGAGTCGAATCCGTAACCAGCCCGGCACTGCTTCGTCTGACACCTGCCGCCCACAGTATCTCATCGGATACGGCAAGCAGAAGAACCGCATCTCTTACCTGCCTTGGCACTTTCTTATCAATCAGTTCTTTTTTTAAGGTCTTTTTCGTGCCATTCCTGTCAATCCTTATAAAATCTGCCGTTTTCCGGAAACGAAAAGAAAAATTATCCTTTATTTTATCATAATCAAAGAGTTTCGTATAGTCGTTATTTCCATAAATTTCTGATAAGCTACCCTGTTCTAAAATGACCACTGCCTTACGGCATTCGTTTACCCGTGTAAAATACACCGGCTCATTGACAGGAATAGTTATTCTCTTCCCACGCCATATTTTTTCAAATTCCAGTAAATCCGGCATCTGCACCGCACTGTCAGCCGGATTTTGCGGCATACTTCCGCATTGCTCTGTACCGCCGTGTATACCGCCACACTGCTTTCTGCTGTCGAGGTGTGCCGTTTTGTTCCGCGCAATCGTAATTTCATCATATCCCCTTACCGCCACCAGCCCATACGGCAGGCTCACACATTTGCCGACAGAATGTTCAAGAAGCTCCTGCACTGCCCCGACATGTACCCTGTAAATATCTTTTGCACCATTGGCTGCCACTTCTATTGCCTGCCGGATAGCATACTGCTGTAAAACCGGCGGTGCAGAAACCAGCGCCTTTACAGACAACTTTACGGACGGTTTTGACGGATTTTCCTGCGGCTGTAAAATAACCGCCTTTTCATACAGCCCTGCCGCCTGCTGTTCAATATATTCTTCCGCCTGCAAAACGCTGTCTGCCAGTTCCGTCAGCTTCTGTACGGCATTGGGATTCAGATTCTTCTCAAGATACGGAATCAGTTCCCGGCGTATTTTATTTCTTGTATACACCAGTTCTTCATTGGTGCTGTCCGTCACATAAGAAAGTCCTTGCAATGTCAGATATTCCTCAATCTGTGCACGGCTCACACATAAGAGCGGACGGATAATATTGTCCCGCACCGGACGGATTCCACAAATTCCGCGCAGGCTGCTGCCCCGTACCAGATTCATCAGTACGGTTTCAGCCTGGTCATTCTGATGGTGTGCCACGGCGATTTTTACTTTTCTGCCTGTATGCTTTTCCTGCTGCGTGGCAATTTCCTTAAAAATGCGGTAGCGCAGGATTCTTCCCGCCTCTTCCTCTGACAGCTTCTCCTGGTGTGCCACAGACGGCACATCCACCCTGCGGCTTATATATTCCACCGATAACTGTCTGCAAAGCTGCTTCGCAAACTGCTCATCCCGTTCTGCCTCTGTTCCGCGGATTCCGTGATTGACATGCACCGCCAGAAGACGGATATCCAGTTGTTCTTTTTCTATAATTTCTTTTAAAACAGCCACCAGACATACCGAATCCGCACCGCCGGACAAGCCGGCAACAAGGATGCCTGTATTTTCTAACATCCGGTGTTCCTGTATATATTTGTATATTTTCTTTACCATAAAACAATTATATTCTCATTTTTCATAGGTGTCAAACAGTCCCAGTACCAAAACCGTACAGTCATCCGATGCTTTCATATCATTATAGGCAAGCGACTGTTCCAGAAGTTTCTCTGCCATTGCGGACGGTTCCCGTATCGTCAGGGCATGAATCATCTGTGCCATGCGTTCCTCTTTATTCACACACGGAATATTATCCAGTACTCCGTCACTGACCATAACAATATAATCGCCGTCATAGAGTTTCTTTGTCGTGCAGTCATAATCGACCTGTTCTAACACCCCCATCGGCAGTGTCGTTGACTGGATAATCTCCACCCACTTGTCCCGCCTGATAAAGGTGGATACCGCACCCAGCTTCATACAGTGCATATACCCCGACTGGCAGTCTATCACACTCATGTCCATTGTTACCGGATTTCCCGTTCCGCCGCCTGCAATATACGCAGAATTAATCAGATCAATGGATGCTTTTTCATCAAACCCGGCATCAATGCAGTTTTCCATCAGTTCAATGACCATACGGCTTTCAATGTAAGCGCGTTTTCCGCTGCCCATGCCGTCTGCAATCGCAGCGATGGCTTTTCCACATTCTAACCGCGAAATCAGAAAGTTATCCCCATTAAAATGACTTTTCCCCTTATTCATTCTTGCCACACCACTGAGCAGTTTAAACCGGTCTTCCTGAATAAAAATGTACTGATGATATTCTTCATTGATAATCCGGCGGTTGGAATCATCCGGATAATATCCGCTCCGCAGCACTTCTGTAAGCACCGGAACAACTTTTTTTGCTGCCACACAGCTTCTGCCCACAGTCCTTGCCTGAAACACAATGGCATTTCTGCCATTTTTTTTTGACAAATGCTGTACGTTTTTTATGCGTATCCCGTTCACGAAACATTTGCGTGTCAGTTCCCTGACAAAATCTTTTTTTCCGTCTTCCGTATGCACATACATGGTCATACATTCTTCCAGTACATCCGCAACTAAAAAAAGCTGTTTGGAAATTCCGGTACCGCTTTTTTGCGGTTCCGAAGCGTTTTCATACGCTTCGCCAAGACGTCTGAATGTCCTGGCAGTTTCCTCCAGCTTTGTTACGGAATAGTCCACTACATAATCCTGCACCCTTTCACTCATACAGCCCCTCCTGCTTCTGGCATTTTTCTGCCTATTATAGACGCTGTTTTGTGCAGTTTTTGTCAGGTAGTGTAACCTGTCACAATATTTTATTAGTTTTCCGGTTTAAATACCAGTTCATCCGGATAAATCATGCCGAATTTATCCTTTGCAACTTCTTCAGCAAATTTTTTGGTCTGGATATACTTTTTATATTCATCAATCTCATCAGACCGGTTCTGCTGTTCTTCCACCTGCTCCTGCAACTGTGCCACGCGTGCCTGATATTCTTTATTCTGCTTTTCCAGTGTCCGCTTGCCGCTCCAGATCACAGCGCCCATAATCATGACAAGGGCAAATGCAAGCACCATGCCTAAAATTGCTGACTGTTTCTGCCGCTTTCTTCTTGTTTCTCTTTCCCTGCGTGTTTCAAACTTCATTGCCCTGCCCCCTTTTCCTTACAGCCGCCGCTTTGATGCAGCCTGTTATTTTATGTACTCCTATTTTAATCAAACAGAGTGCTTTTTTCAATGGCTTTAAACATAAATTTATGAATTTTGTAGTGTATTTTACAAAAAATGTGCCAAATGCATACCGGTATAAAACCGCCCCTGCCAAAAAACCTGTCACCAGAAAACCTCTTAAAATACCGTCATTTACTTCATAGGTCATGCAAAATACGGTAACTGCCGCATATATCCAGTACAAAATATCTTCTGCCGACATCACCCATATATTTTTATGACGGATTACGCGTCTGAAGATACGGATACAGTCATATTCTAATGCCAGCACCATTCCTAAAAAGAGTGCCGACAATAATGTCCTGCCCTCCCACCAGATTAGTTTTGCAATCATCGAAACAGCCTTCCAAGCATGGATTCTCCCTTTTTGGCATAGGAATTTACCTCGGAATAGGCATAGCTTTCAATCGTACCGTCAATATCCAGTTCTCCTTTTTCCACGGACAGCCGGCTGACATGCAGATTTGCACCTTTAATCGTAATCATGCCGCAGTCGGATTCCAGAATAACTTTATTTAAATCAAAAGAAATGACATCGACGATACCCGTCATTTCCAGCTTATTGCGGTTTTCCATGTGCATTTTATGCAGACGCTTCTGTTTTACTTTTTCTTCCATAACGGCCTCCATCCTGATACTTGATTGTATCAGTATATGTCTGCCCGCATGATTTCAGAACCGCCTACAGATATTCAAACATATCTGCTGCTTCTTCTTTTTTGACAGTATCCTTTACATCGGTTACACGGACTTTCACAGACTTATTGCCAAATGCGATTTCAATCACGTCACCGGCTTTTACATCTGCCGATGCTTTTGCCACTTTTCCGTTAATCACAACCCTGCCCGCATCACACGCCTCATTTGCCACGGTACGGCGCTTAATCAGTCTGGATACCTTTAAATATTTATCTAATCTCATCGCTGCTCCTTTTTGCTGTATCCCGGCGGCAGCCCCGCCAGGCGCACATATGAAAAAACTGCCGCACCCGCGATTATACAATCGGCGGCACGGCAGCCTTAGATTCTCTTTTGCCTTAAATTAAGCGTTTACAGCATCCTTTAAAGCCTTACCAGCCTTAAACTTAGGTGCCTTGCAGGCTGCAATCTTAATTTCCTTGCCTGTCTGTGGGTTCTTACCTGTTCTTGCTGCTCTTTCAGTTACTTCAAAAGTACCGAAACCAACTAACTGGATTTTTTCGCCCTTCTTTAATTCTTCGCCTACAACATCGATAAATGCCTTTAATGCCTTTTCGCTGTCTTTTTTAGATAATTCAGTCTTGTCAGCAATTGCTGCAACTAACTCAGTCTTATTCATGTGAATTTCTCTCCTCAATCAGTATATTTCTATTGGATTTCCCCAACAAAATCATTTATAAACTTTTTTACAGCTTTTGTCAATACAAACCGCCTATTTTAGGCATTTTCACGGCATTTCAAGGGTTTTGTAATGAAATCCCGTCAAAAATTTAGTAAAAATGCCAACGCACGCCTACTCTGCGCCTTCCTGTGCCTCTAAAATACGGCATTTCTCCCGCTGTTTTTCAAGTGCCTTTAAAGGGATTTTCCCCTGTTCATACATCTTTTCGTACTCTTTTAACCGTCCCAGCTTTTCTTCTTTTTTTACGCGTTTCCACACGCTTAATCCTTCACCGGGTGTCCTTGACATTTCTTCATCGCCAAATACATTCGGATGTCTTCTGACCAGTTTCTTTGCCAGCTCGTCAATAACATCATCCAATGTAAATTCCTGCCGTTCCTGCGCAATTTCCGCATACATCAGCACCTGAAGCATTAAATCGCCGAGTTCTTCCCTCAGATTGATAAAATCCTCGTTGTCTACGGCTTCCACAACCTCTGCGGCTTCATCGGCCACACATTTTTTCATGCTCTCATAGGTCTGCGTGCTGTCCCACGGACAGCCGTCCGGCTGGCGCAGCTTATGCACAATTGCCAGCAGGTCCTTCCATTCATACGTTTCTTTTAAATACTCTTGATTTTTCATCTGTTTTTTATACTCCCTTAAATTCCACAATCAAGATTCCATCTGTCTTCCTAAAAAATCAGCTGCTGCAACAGCCAGTGCTTTTTCGGTATCCGTAAAATGTATTTTACCGTCTTTTGTCGTAATAATCACTGCTCCGAGTACATCCCCGGCACAGATAATCGGACTTAATGCCTGTTCCTTATATTCTTCTTCCAGATTCTCCGCAACCGGCACAAACTCCCTGTCCCCGCTTGCCGCAACAAGTGTGCTTCTGTTATCTAAAAGCTGCTCCATTTTTTTCGTGATATTCTTTTTTATCATGTCCTTTTTATCCGGACCTGCTGCCGCAATAATCTGGTCGCGGTCCGAAACGCAGACGGTATGCCCTGTTGTCTGCGCAAGCGACTCCGCATACTCTTTGGCAAAAGCCCCCAGCTCTCCGATGGGTGAATATTTTTTTAAGATTATCTCACCCTCTTTATCGGTAAATATTTCAAGCGGGTCTGTCTCCCGGATGCGAAGCGTTCTTCTGATTTCTTTGGGAATGACAATTCTCCCCAAATCATCGATTCTTCTTACAATGCCTGTCGCTTTCATAATCTGCTTTCCTCCAATGCTATATTTGGGCCGGCAGCTTTATTAATCTATGTCTGTTCAAATCAATAAAGCCGCTCTTTTTGCTATATATTAGCTTTGGAGTTAGTATGTGGAAAATGTGAATATTTATACAAACCTAAGCCATCTGTTCACACTAGTTTTTTATAAACCAATATCTGTAAACAGAGGGTTATCCTGCTTGTACTGCATCTTATTCGCAGTAATTCTTACTTACATAATCCTTAATTGCTTCGCTGTCTTCCGGCATTCTGCAGCCGATAATATATTCTCCATCATTATTAGAACAGCGGATAACACAGCCTTCCAGCGGTTTATCGCCTAACACATCAAAGCCCTGAACGTCCAGTGTAACATTTTTGCCCTTCGCACGCTCAAATACAGAATCGTTTACTGAAAATGCGAAACCATTGGCACTGATATTGACCATCTTGCCGTCATAAGCTGTATCCTGTCCGCTGATACGGATTGTACATCTGTTATCCAGCGGCATACGCGGATATTTTCTTCTGTTAAATACCTGTGGATTGGTTTCAATGCTCAGCTTAAACTGACCCTTTTCGCCATGTCTGCTGTATTGTACTGCTACGTGCTCCCAGCAGTACAATACATTATCCACAACAATATTTAACCGGCAGAACGCATTTCTGTCACGCTTATCAACTGCCTGTCCGCTCTTACTATCCAGTGTTACAAAAATATCTTTATCAATACAGTCTACGACTTCACCCAGATATTCATCTTTCTTACCGCCAGCATCCCCAAAAGCAATAGAAATCTTCATGCCCTGTTTAATATCCTGAACACCCATAAATCCGCCAACACCCAGTTCACGCATCAGCTTACCAACTACACCTTCAATATCCATGGCACTCTTTGCGCTGGCTTCGTACTTGCTTAACATTGTCTTTGTCGTCAGTTCTGCACCGCTGATGCTCTGTGTCATGACTTCCATGACTTCACCGACCTGATTCATATTCTCTGTCAGTGTGCGGTTAGAACTTTCCACTTCTTTAACGGCACTATCCACAACCTTAATATTCTCTCCAAGACTGGTAGCGTCCTGTGTAATATTGGTTACACTTACATTGACATTCGATACCTTTTCAATATTAACCTGTATCAGTTCAATGGTTTCTGCAATGGATTCAAGCATCTTCTGGGATGTTTCTTCCAGATGGGAAAGCGCTTCCATGATACTGTTAGAAGATGCCTGTGTGCCGCTGCTCAAATTACGGATTTCATTGGCTACAACCGCAAAGCCCTTTCCGGCTTCTCCGGCTCTTGCCGCTTCAATGGAAGCATTTAACGCCAGTAAATTGGTCTTTGAGGTAATGCCCTCAATTGTACTGGTTTCTTCTTTTACATTTTCAAATTCTTTCTTAAAATCTTCCAGAATCTGTTCAACCTGTTTTGAAAGGTCTGCCATCTTATTGGTTGTTTCCACAACCTCTACCAGTTCACCCGCACTCACATTGGCATGTTCAACCGATGCCCCGATCAGGTCTACTACCTGTTCCATCAGGTCAGCCACACCTTTGACCTGTGTATCAATGACCTTTGTCATCTCCATGGAAGAAAGGGTCTTTTCATTTAAGACACCGTTGTTGGCATCGAGATTCTGCATATCCTTCATAACATCATTGGCACCCGTTCTGTTCTCGTCTGCCAGTTCACGGACAACCGTTACACCGTCTACAACGGCATTACTTGCATCCTTAACCTGTTCTACGGTACGGACAACGCGCTCTAAGTTGCTTTTAATAGACTGCGTAAGCGCCCCATCGGATTCTACCAGATGTTTGATTGCCATATTGGTACAAACATAACAACCAATTACAATGACCAGCTGTAATGCACATTCAGGACTTGCCATATAATCCATCATGCCCTTTGCCAGCCCCTTATAAGCATTACTTGAAATCAGTACAAAAAGTGTAATCCACATCATCGTGCGGATAAACTTCGGGTCTTTGTATAAAATCAGAATTGAAATTAACGGCAGGATAAACACATATGAAATCTGGTCGAGTGCCGTCCATGCAATAACTGAATAAAATGCAAGATATCCCAGTCCCACAATCCATTTATACGGTTTAAAATCCATTCCTTTAATAAATAGCAGTGCCTGTCCGACAATATAGACTGCCCAGCCCGCAATCGCAAATGCTGCGTAATAGCCCGGTGTCAGTGTTCCGGTGCCGACTTTGATGCCATAATAAATGCACGCAACGATCAGCAGAAGCACCCATGTTATGCTTGCTCTTTTGTTCGTCTTTGCCCTGAAAAAGGCTTCATTATAATTTTCCATAAACATTTCTCCTTTTAGTAAGTCAGCCATAGTTCTTTATTAAGAAGTATACCATAATTTATCAAAAAAGACTACTACTTCCCGCAGACACCATCAAAAGATATCATTTTCATTATTTTGTTGAAAAGGCCTCAAAAATATCTTAAAATAGTGATATGATGCCATGGTAAAAGCCGCTGGCCATGATAGGAGACTGCTATGAGTGACTTTATGATAAGAAATTTTTATAAACAGCGAAAAGACTTTGAGAAATCATCTGCCGAACGGAATTTAACGCTTACTTTTCCGGATACTGTCACGGAGATAAAAAACATTCCTTATATGACAGACGCCTCTGCCGCAAAAGACAACACTTCTTTGAACACGGACTGCCCACCGCAAAGCAGTAAATCACACATCCGCGATTCGCACCGTCTGGACTGTTACCGTCCGAAAAAACGGGACGGCGAACTTCTCCCGGTAATTGTAAATGTGCACGGCGGCGGACTTTTACTTGGCAGCAAAGAATTTAACCGGTTATTTTGCATGCGGTTAAGCGAACTTGGTTTTTTAGTCTACAGCGTGGAATACCGTCTGATACCGGACTGTTCATTTTTCGACCAGTGTCAGGATTTAGCCTGTGCCATGGACTTTTTAAAAACGCGGATTTCTTCCGATAACGGTGATCTGTCCCATGTATATGCAGTCGGGGACAGTGGCGGTGCGTGTCTTTTAACCTACACTGCTGCCCTGCAGCATGCCCCTGCCGCAGCAAAAGCTGCCAAAGTCACTCCGTCTTCTTTACATATCAATGCGCTGGGACTCATCAGTGGCATGTTTTATACAACAAAAAAGGATAAAATCGGATTGTTTCTTCCAAAGTATCTTTACGGAAAGAATTACAAAAAGAGTGCCTTTGCGCCGTTTGTAAATCCCGAACACCCTGATATTGTAAAGGCACTTCCGCCGTGTTTTCTGGTAACCAGCCACAACGATTACTTAAAACGCTACACGTTACAATTTGAAAAAGCACTGGCACGTTACCAGGTGCCGCATGATTTATTGAATTTTCCGGAAAATCCGAAGCTTACACACGCTTTCAGCGTATTTGAACCGGAACTTGACGAAAGTTTACAGACAATGAAATCCATGATTGATTTCCTTCAAAAATACTAGAACAGGAGATGACACTTATGAACTATGATGAAAATGTTTTCAAAGAAAAAGCCAACATCAAAGCCCGCAGAATCTGGCTGGTCTTTGCACTTTTACTCACAGCCAACTATGGCTCCGATGCCGCAAACGGCCTGTATCCGGTTTCTAATTACATTATTTTTGTAGTACTATGCTGGGTTCCTTTCTTTATCGGCGATATTCTGCTGCGGCTAAAAGGAAAATCAACTGATTTGTACAAATATGATCTTGTTATCGGATACGGTATCTTTTATACCTTTGTATCCTGCACAACAGCTTCACCAATTGCATTTACCTATGTGCTTCCTGTTACAAGCCTTCTGGTCCTTTACAAGAACCGCAGCTTTATGATTCGTTGCGGCATCGCCAATACGCTTGTCATCATCGGCAGCGCCTTATACCGCGGTGTCGTACTTGGCTGCAACTCTGCGGCTGATATAAAAAATTACCAGTTACAGGTATCCTGCATTGTTTTATGTTATATCTGCTACGTGCTGTCTATCCGCCATTTAAACGAATCTGATGGGGCTTTAACCGACAGTATCAAGGCTGACTTACAGCGTGTCATCTCAACCGTTGAAAAGGTAAAAACCGCCAGCAATACCATTATGAACGGTATTACCGTTGTCCGTGAACTGGCTTCTGAAAACAAACACGGCTCTGACGTTGTTTTACTTAGCATGAATGAATTAACTGACAACAACGGAAAATTACAGCAGCATACCACCTCCTCCACCGATATGACTGGTGATATTAATGCACAGGTGGAACACGTTGTTGCATTAATCAACGAAATGGTTTCCTTAACAGCTGAATCCGTTACACATGCACAGACCAGTTCCGCAGACCTTGACGAACTGGTAAAAACTGCCGGAACGATGTCTGAACTGTCTGGCGAAGTTGAAAATGTTTTACAGGAATTCAAATCAGAATTTGAAAAAGTAAAAGAAGAAACCGGTACGATTGACAGCATTTCAAGCCAGACCAATCTGCTTGCCTTAAATGCTTCGATTGAAGCCGCACGCGCCGGCGAAGCCGGAAAAGGCTTTGCGGTCGTTGCCGAACAGATTCGCACATTAAGTACCGAAACCAAATCTTCATCCGGTCAGATTCAGGATGCCTTAACCCGTCTGGATGAGATTTCAGAAAAAATGACATCTTCTATCGAACAGACCTTGAAACTGATTCAGCTGACCCTTGAAAAAGTAACCTTAACCGGCGAAAATGTCGGTAAAATTACTGCGGATTCTTCACAGCTGGGTGAACATATCCAGGTTATTGACACCGCTATTAAAGAAGTGGAAAATTCCAACCGCCAGCTGGTTTCCAACATGGAAAACGTTACTGATATTGTAAATGTCATGACCAACTGCATTTCCGACTCTGACGAAACGACCAAACGCATGAGCAGTAAATATGAAGAAACGGCTCTGAATATCAACAACATTGAAGATGTTATCCAGGATTTAATGTGCGAACTGGGTATCGGCGGTTTCATGGGCATTGATGATGTAAAACGCGGCATGAAGATGACCGTAACCGTTCATGATGATGCTTCTTCTAAAGACATTGAATACCACGGTGAATTACTGGAACAGGTTGAAAATACGCTTTTTGCCTCTCTTGAAAAGAAGCTCAGCCTGCCAAAACCGGCAGCATGTACCGTACAGGTTACTGTCGGTAATGTTCTTTACTGCTGGAGCCATGCCAAGATTCAGTCTGACAGCGGTAAAACAGCTGCGGAAGAAACTTACCGTATTCAGATTACCAGCCGTCCGCAGATTATAAACCGCCGGAAATATCCACGCATGGATATTTCCAACACCTGTACGATTACCGTGAAAAATTCCGGTGAAACCTTTAAGGGTCAGTTAGACAATATCAGTGCAAACGGTTTTGCCCTTCTGGTAAATGACCCGTTCTTTGCCTCTGCCAAGGGCCGTGACATTTCCATTGCCATTGATAACTTTGCACTGACCGCCCATTCCGTACTGGAAGGCCGAATTATCCGTTCTTCTGAAAATGAAGGCACGTATATCGTCGGCTGCCAGATGCCGGAGGACAACTACTACATTATGGAATATGTAGAAAGTGCCCTGCGCGAAAATCCGAAACATGTGTAAAATATAAGATAACTACGATAAAACAGCTTGAACCAAACGCCACCGTAACCGAAGGCTTATCCGTTATGCAGAATGAAGTGACCGGTTCCGCTTCTGACATCGCCGCTATTTCAGCCGGTCCGCCATGGTATAGAACTGGTAGTAAATGCCTTTCTTTTCCATAAGTGCTTCGTGGTTTCCTTCTTCGGCAATGCCTTCCTGCGTAAGCACTAAGATTCTGTCCGAATTGCGGATACTGGATAAGCGGTGTGCAATGGTAATCGTTGTTCTGCCCTTTGACAGCTTCTCTAACGACTTAGCAACCTCATACTCGCTTTCATTGTCCAGCGCCGAGGTCGCTTCATCCAGAATCAGTATCGCCGGGTTCTTTAAAAATACCCTTGCGATGCTGATTCTTTGTTTTTGTCCGCCGGAAAGCTTCACACCTCGTTCTCCGATATAGGTCTGATAGCCGTCTTTTAGTTCCCTGATAAATCCATCTGCCCCGGCAAGCTTTGCGGCTTCAATAACCTGTTCCTTTGTCGCATTTAAGCTGCCGTATACAATATTGTCATACACCGTGCCCGAAAACAGATAGACGTCCTGCTGTACAATGCCAATCTGCTGGCGCAGGCTCTTTAACGTAAATGATTTAATATTTTTACCGTCAATGCTGATTTCGCCGGAATCAATATCATAAAAACGCGGAATCAGGTTACAAAGTGTCGTCTTTCCACCGCCTGACGGTCCGACAATGGCAACCTTTTCGCCCGGACGAATCGTCAGATTCAGATTTTCAAAGACCTGATTGTGGTCATCCGGATACTCAAAGCTTACATCTTTAAATGTAATATCTCCTGTTACATCTTTTAATTCGACTGCACCCGGCTCGTCAAAAATGTCGATTTTGGCGTCCATAATCTGTAAAAAGCGTTCAATTCCCGTCATACCGCGCTGGAACTGCTCGGCAAATTCAATGATTCTGCGGATTGTTGCAATAAATGTCGTTACATACAGCATATACGCAACCAGATCGCCCGGCAGAATCATGCCTCTAACCATAAAAATACCGCCGGCAACCACAACTGCCAGATACATCACACCGTCAAACATTCTGGTTGTGGTCTGGAATGCGCCCATATATTTATACGTTTCTTTTTTAATCCCAAAGAAGCTGTGGTTATCCACATCAAACTTCTGATTTTCCATATCTTCATTTGTGAAAGCCTTCACAACCTTCTGACCCAGCAAGGTATCTTCAATACGCGCATTTAATTCACCAATCTGATACCGCTGTGCCGCAAATGCCTTTTTCATTTTGCGGTTCAGCTTCATACAGGATAGAACCATAACCGGCACAATCACAAAAATAATCAGTGTCAGCCACAGATTAATCATTGCAAGAATTGCAAAGCCTGCAATGCCTTTAATCGCCGCAATAAAGAATTCCTCTGGACAGTGATGCGCAAATTCGGTAACATCAAATAAATCGTTGGTAATCCGCCCCATAATCTGACCGACTTTCGTATTGTTATAATACGTATCAGACAGCTTCTGCAAATGCGCATATGCATCTTTACGCATACCGGTTTCAATCTTTGCACCCATAACATGCCCCGTATATGCCATATAATAATTGGCAATACCATCAATAATACGCAGTACCAGATACAATGCACCCAACATCAGAATGGTCTTTACGGACAACGCCGCAAGATCCCGGATTCCTTCGTTGGTAATATAACGCATAATCAGCGGAAGCACAAGCTCGCAGATTGTTGTCAGCGCCGCACAGAATAAATCCATGCAGAGCGTCCCCATATGCGGCTTATAATACGGTGCAAACCGTGAAAGCAGCTCCTTTGTTTCATACTCTTTCGTATTCACGTTTCGTTTCCTCCCATTTTTCTTCATCTTACTCTCTTTCTTTGTCTGTACACGCATAAATCTATATCTTTACACGTTTCACCCGGCTTCGCCAAACATTTTTCCTAAAGTTTTGTCAAACAATACATTTATTATGTGTCATGTTGCTGCGCCAGCCAGTTCTGTCAACGGTTTTATAGTATATCCCATTTCTTCCCACTTGGTCAACAATTCGTCTAAAATCTGCGCATTTGTCGAGGACGTGGAATGTAACAGCACGATTGCGCCGGGGTGTATTCTTTTAAGCAGCTTGCCAAACGCTTCGTCTTTTGTCGGCTGTTTATCCTGATACCAGTCCACATAAGCAAGACTCCAGAAAAACGTGTGGTAGCCAAGCTCCTGCGCCATTTTTAAGTTTTCAATATTGTATTTGCCCTGCGGCGGACGGTAAAATTTTGTTATCGGTGTCCCTGTAATCTGCTCAAACAGATTTTCAACGTCCTGCGTTTCCTTTTTAAAGGCATCCATGCTTGAAATGGATGACATATCCAGATGATGATAGGTATGATTGCCGACCGTATGCCCCTCCGCAATCATCCGTCTGACTATCTCCGGGCTGGTTTCCAGAAAATTTCCGACCACAAAAAAGGTCGCCTTTACATCATGTTTTTTCAACGCATCTAAAATCGGCTCTGTATTGCCGTTTTCATAGCCGCAGTCAAATGTCAGATAAATCGTATTCTGTGTTGTATCCCCGATAAAATACGCATTGTATTTTTTTAATTCCTCTGCACTCGCATTTCCTGTCGGCGGCTTTCCTTCCGTGCCAAAACCCAGTCCCCAGTTTTCACTTTTTTCATGCAGTAATGCCGACACACCGACACTCTCCGCCTTTTTTGCTGTCAGCGCTCCCAGCGCATACATTACTAAAAACAGCACTGCCACGATACTTACTTTCTGTGCCGTTATCCCCGACCACGGTTTCCTGCTTTCCCTAATGTCTTTTTCCTTTTCTTTGCCATCAGCTTTACCGCGCCTGCGTCCCGACCTCCACAGCAGTTTCATACACCTCTCCAATCCACAAATACTAGATTTTTACCGCGCAGATTTGTTTCATAAGAACCAAATTCCAATGCAAAAAATAATTACACCGGCATTTTTTCACGCTATATACTATATTCCCGCCGTTTTGGCACTATTCCTTTTTCATGCTTTTTAATGCAAAATGAGCAAAATGAACGACCGTCATACCAACTACGAATGTTTGATACAACGGCCGTTCTAAGACTCTGCGTTATCCAATTTTAAACTCCTTTTTCTTCGATTCTTCATTGATTTTATGAATTTTACTTCATTTTTCAATTTCTTCGATGAAATCTGTTCTGATTGTACAAAGGCAACATCACCTTTTTATTCCCTGCTCGTAAGTTTTCTTTTTGGAATCTTTTCTTTAAAAAATCTTCCTTTTTGTTTTCTTACTTAGAACATTGATACATTTTTTTGAATGATACCTGATTCCTTGAAATTGCTTTCATTGAATCTGTTTCATTCGGATAATATGAAGCTTCTTTCTGTCATCTTTCACGGGTTCTGACAGTTTCAAGATATCTGAAATATAGTTTCCTTTTACTTCTGCATCTTCATTGACTTTGATTTCGTTGATAACCAAAATCTTTTACTGGTATCAGAAGTGTTCCGGTCGTATATTTTTGATACCTTTTCAGTATTTGTTTCTTTACACAAATCTGAAATCTTTCATATTATTGTTGTGGTAAATCTTCAATATGAGTGCCAGCCTGTATTACCTTTTCCTTCTTTTCCTATCTCTTTATAGGAATCTTCCATTTGTTATATCGGTAAAGGTATTCTTGCGAGGGAACTGCTATGCCTTACCACTCTCATATTGTAGGTGTATTCCTTCGTTCTGCATTGGAATCAACCTCCTTTTAAGAACTCTTATGTTTGAAGTTCTTGTTTGTTTGTGATTGTATATTAACACGCAGGTTATTATTTGTCAATACTTTTTTCAAATAAATTTTAATTATTTTCATTCTTTTCTATAAATTGTATATTTTATTATGAATATTCTGACATTTTATACTGGCAGCTGTTCTATCGTTTCATATGCCTGCATCAGCATTTCCTTTGTCACTACATACGGATAATGGCGGATATCGGACATCTGCGGAATCCTGTCCATGGTTTCAAAGAACTGCTCCTCGGTAATGCCGATATCGGCAATGCGCACCGGAAGTCCCAGCTCTTTATTTAACGCATAGATTTTTTCAAATTCCTCCTGTTGTCCGTCTACAAGCAGGGCATACAGTACACCGAATCCGACAACCTCGCCGTGCAGATGTTCTTTTTCAATGACCGGATACGCCGTCAGCGCATAAAAGCAGGCATGTGCCAGACCACTGTTGTAATCCGGTGTAAAGTCCCTTGTAAGGAAAATGGATACAATCGCTGTCGTAACCACAATCGCTAAAGCTACCTGCTCCAGTGCTTCGGTTGCAACACCCTTTTTATTATCCTCCAATGCCTGTCTGCCGTATTCAAGCATCGGTGTCAGGCACATTTTGGAAAATCCGACCCCGACCTCCGTATAATGCGGCAGTTTTTCACCGCGTGAAGAAATCTCAGCTTCGTAATTTTTCGCATACGTGTCGCCGATACCCGCCCACAGATAACGGTACGGTGCTGCGGCAATAATCTGTGTATCGATAAATGCGTGAGCTGCCGGATGTGTAAAGAAATGTGGTTTGAAAAATATGCCGTCTTCATGATACATAATTGAAACAGAAGTACATGCCGCACAGTTGGAAGCGATTGTCGGGAATGTAAACACCGGCTTTTCACACTCGATACACAGACATTTGCAGGTATCAATTGCCTTTCCACCGCCCACGGCAAACACCATATCGGCTTCTTGAAATGACGTCAGTGCGGCAAGGCGTTCTACTGCCTCATACGTGCAGTCTGTTCCGTAAATTTCTTTTCCGATAATATCCAGCCCGCCGTCCGCCGCATTTTTACTGATTTTGTCAAATGCCGCAGAAAGCGCCTTTTTACCGCCGATTACAAGCACCTTTGCGCCGTATGGTTTACAGATTTTTCCAATCTGGTTATAGACCTCTTTTCCTACAGAATAACTCGGTAAATGTAATTCATAATTTTCTAATTTCATGATTCTATCCTTTCCGCAGACATTTTCATGCCCGCAAAACACGTATCAGTTTTTTAATTTTCAGCTGCTTCGCTGCCCATGACCGGCTGTTTTTTCACGCAGCCTACAATCATATGGACAATAAACGGTATCACAATCAGCGTTGCATAACCGATATAAGAATAACCCGTCTTAACCAGCGGAATTAAGCCAAACCGTGTTGTGAATCCGACAAATGCAACACCCATTGCAAGGGATGCGCCTCTGCCTGCGTTTTGTGTCTTTTCCTTCATGGTCTTTCCTCTTTTCTTTTTGTTACAAACCGAAATAAAAAAAAGATTTCCGTTCCCTAAAGGAACAGAAATCTTTTCTGCACGCCACCTGTATGGAAATCTCACATACGGTCTTTCTATAGTCCGTCAAAACGGCGATTACTACAGTCAGACGATATGCTCTCATCATAACGGTTAGAGTTTCCGTCAGCTCCTACTATCATTTCAGGCTGCCCTCATAAGTCCATTCACATGAACCGGAAATACTGCTTTCTCACCACATGCAGTTCTCTGTAATCTCTTACGCTCATGCTACTACTCTTATTCAACGGTTTGTCTTTTTTATTTATTGCCGAGTTTAGCACATTACTGTGTGAAATTCAACCTCTTTTTTACATTTTGAAATAATCAATGCTCTGTACAAGCTGTTCGGCAATCTGACGGAGCTGTTCGGCACTTTCATAGACCTGTTTAAATGTTCCTGCAACCGCTTCTGTTTCATTATATGTCTTTTTCGTGCCTTCCATGTTGTTTCCGGCAATTTCAGAGAGCGCCGACACGGCTTCCACGACTTCACTGCGGGAGCTGTCAAGCCGCTGTGTACTGCTTTTAATCTGTCCGATACTCTGCATGGATTCCCCAATACCCGAAAGCACCTCTTCCACAATATTTTGGGTTGCCTGCATGCTTTCACTCTGATTCTGTAGAATCTGCTGCATCTGCTGCATATTTTCCACGGCTTTTGCGGAATCCTCCATAAGTACCTGCGTAGTTTCACCGATTTCACGGCTCGATTCGTTGGACTGGTCTGCCAGCTTTTTAATCTGATCGGCAACCACGGCAAAGCCCCTGCCGCTTTCTCCTGCCCTTGCCGCCTCAATCGAAGCATTCAGGCTTAACAGATTGGTTTCTTCCGCAATCGACGTAATCAGTGCCGTTGCCTCGTAAATTTTATTGACGGAGTCATTCGTTCTGTTCGTCTGCTCCTGTACCTCTTTTATTGTATGCTCCACTTCGTCATTGATTTTCATGAGATTTAACAGCGTTTCTGCCGCCCTGCGGCCGGACTGCTGCATTGCCTGTGCATTTTCGTCTAACACGCCGACTTCCTGTGTCGTCTGCGTGATATTTTCACCCATAATCTGCATCTGTGCTGAAGTATTCTTGGAATTTTCTGCCTGCTGTGCTGAATTATCCACAATCATTGCCACAGTATCTTTTACCTGTGTCATCGTGCCGTTGGTGGTGTCTGCTGCCATCCCCAGCACATCCGATGCCTCTGACAAATGCTTGGCATTTTCCGAAATTTCACAGATAACGGACTGCATGGCATCACGGAGTGTAATCGTTACTTTCGAGAGTGCACCAATTTCATCTTTTCTTGCAAGCAGTTTTTCATCGACCCATACTTTTAAGTTGCCCTGTGCCAGCTCCTCAACAACCTGGATGCTGCTTTGGATATTACTGCTCATAGACAATGCCATTTTCATGGCAAATGCAATACACACAAGCATAATCACAATCACCGCCATAACAATACTGCCAAGAATCCTGTTGATGACCGCATCTTTTTGCGCCTTATCCGTACCGACAAAGACCATGCCGATAATCTCACTGTCCGAACCATTCTGATAAACCGGCATGTAATAGCCATAATTTATATTTCCTTCTAATGATACGTTTTCGCTGAAATATTCTTCGCCGTTTTGCAGAACCTTTGTAATAATCACATCGCCCGCCGGTGAACCTAAAATGCGGTTTCCATCCGAGTCCGCAGCCGAAGTCATAATCCGTTCGTTTCCATAGAAAAATGTGACATCCATATCCGTGTTCTTTTTGATACGGTCTACCAGACTTTCCGACTTGGAAATGTTATAGCTGCCCTTCCAGATATCGCCATTGCTGGTCTGTATGTAATCGCCCGTATTCTGGTCATATGCCGCCAGTGTCGCCGCCGCAGTGCCTTTTAGCGCTTCCTCAATCTGATTGATTAATGCACCTTTTACCGTGGTAAAGGTTAAAAAAATGGATACAATGCCTAAAAGCAGCACCGGTATAATGGTAATGGATAAAATTTTCTTTTTAATACTCATCTGTAATTCCCCCTATTCGACAACGTGAACAGTTTTAAAGTACCAGTTGATTTTGCCGGTAATCGTTGCGGCATCAAGTGTTTTACCCTGTTCGCCTACGGTTTCTCCCGTATTGGTTTCAATGACACCGTCAAACACACCGTTTTTCCCGGATAAAATCTGCTGTTTGGCTTCGTCCACCTTCTGTTTTGTCCCTGCCGCACAAAAATCTGCCAATTCCGTAATGCTGACCAGATTTTCATTCATGCCGCCGTAATAATTACTGCCGTCCCACGTTCCGTCCAGAACACTCTGTACCGCAGAGGTGTAATAAGCACTCCAGTTCCAGATGACACTACATAAACAGGCATCTGGCGCATTTTTACTCATATCCGAATTATAACCGATACTGTAAACGCCCCGCTCCTGTGCCAGTGTCTGTGGATAAAGCGTGTCACAGTGCTGTGTAATCACGTCACAGTTCATATCAAGCAATGTCGCTGCGGCGGCTTTTTCCGCTTCAGGACTGTACCAGCTGTTTGTTACCTTAACGTAAATCTGTGCATCCGGATTGACAGAATATACACCCAGTGCGAAAGCATCAATACCGCCCGTAACTTCTGAATTGGAAGAATCCATTGCGGCAACGTAGCCGATTTTATTGGTTTTGGTGTTCATGCCTGCCACAATTCCGCTTAAATACCGCGGCTGATAGATTTTTCCGAAATAGTTGTTAAAATTTTTACCGTTGCTTAAATAGCCCGTGCCGTGTGAAAAATACACAGACGGATACTGTTCCGCCATTTCTGCGGTGGTCTGCATATAGCCCCAGCTTGTGGAAAATATGATATTACAGCCCGCATCAATACACTCCTGAATCGCAGTGCGTGTCTTTTGTGCATCACTGTCATCGACATTGATTTTGCGTATAATCTGGTCATCTGAAAGTCCGAGGTTTTGCTGCATCCCCTGAATCCCTAAATCATGTGTATAGGTATAGCCGCTTCCCTCTGCCGGATCAGACAAATGAATGACCCCGACTTTGATATTTTCTTTGGTAATGCCTGTGGTATTTTGTACCGATACGGTACTGTTATCAGAATAGCCCTGATTGGTTGCATAATCGTCCGGCTTCTGTGCCTGACACCCTGCCAGCAGCAAACTGCACGCTGCTGCCGCAAAGATTCTGTAAAACGCTTTTGTACGCTTACAATACACTTTCTTATTCATATGAATCTCCCCTTTGTCACTACAATACATCTGTGGTTGCATATATATACTATAATTTATCATAAAAATAAGAATTTGTAACGCTTTATTTCGGATTTTTTTAGACTTTTTATATTTTTTTAATACGCACAAATAAGCGGACAAAAATAATTTTCTGCCCGCTTTGCTTTATGTTTTAAATGGCATCTGCCGTCAATGCCGCATTCTGCGTATTAATAATGCTTAATATTTCCTCACGGATATGCATATATTCCTGTGTATATTTTGCACTTTCCTGATTCGTGCCTACGATATCGTAGGTAAAATCCGTATGAAATTCTTTGACAATCCGTCCCGGTCTTGAAGACATGACGATTACTCTTGTTGCCAGTGCCAGCGCTTCATCGACATCGTGTGTAATCAGGAAAATCGTATTGCCGGTCTTATTCCAGATTTCACGGATTAACGTCTGCATGTTCTGTCTGGTTAAGGCATCAAGCGCGCCAAACGGCTCATCCATGAGAATCATCTTCGGCTGGTTGACAAGCACCCTTGCAAGAGAGGCTCTCTGCTTCATGCCGCCGGATAATTCATACGGCTTCTGCTTTGCAAAATCCTTTAAGCCAACCAGCTCCAGATACTTTTTAACATCTGCTTCGCGCTCATCTTTTGGAACTTTACGCATTTTCGGTCCGTATTCCACATTTTGATAAATATTTAACCATGGATACAATGTCGGTGTCTGGAAAACAACCCCGCGGTCTGCAGACGGTCCTGTAATCGGCGTATCACCCATCATTGCCGTTCCTTCTGTCGGCTGATGAAATCCTGCTATGATTTTAAGCAGTGTACTCTTGCCACAGCCGGACGGGCCTAATACACAGATAAACTCACCCTTTTCAATTTCCAGATTGACATTTTCAAGTGCTGTCACACTTCCCTTTTCACTGGCGTATCTTAAATACGCATTTTTTATGGAAACGACCGTTTCCCTTTTGATTTCACTTGCCATAACCTTCACCTCTCTCTGCCTGTCTGACATTACTTACCCAATGCGGTTTCAATGTACTTCGGATTCACTGCTTTTTCAAATACGGACTTGTCCGGTACTTTTGTAATACTGCCCTGTGTCTTTAAAAATTCTGCCGTGTCGTAAAGGTTCTGTACCACAGCACCCTTTGCACTGCTTGTTCCAAGATACGTTGAGGAAATCTGTTCACTGCCTGTCAGCCATGTCGAACCACTCATCTGGAATTTTGCATTGTCTTCTGTCAGTTCCATTGCTTCTGCAATCGTCTTGATTGCGGTGCTTTCATCGTTCTTATACATGGATACAGATTTATCAAGTGCCTTTACATAAGCGGCTACAATATCCGGGTGTGCTTCTGCAAACTTTGTACGGACCACTTCAACATTGGAGGTCATATATCCGGCTTTTGCAAGTTCACCGCTCGTTATTACAGTTTTCTTATTGGATAACTGGGATAATGTCGGCTCCCAGATATAAGCCGCGTCAATATCGCCACTGTTCCATGAAGCGTAGATTTTATCCGGCTGCATATCCAGTACCGTTACATCCGATGCACTTAGTCCGGCATTTTCCATTGCCTTTAAGAGTGAAAAATGGGCTGTGGATGCAAACGGAACCGCCACCTTTTTACCCTTTAAATCCGCTACGGTATTAATCCCTGATGTGCCTGTTGCAACAAGGGATTCCACATCACCTAAAACTTCATGAATCCAGATTAATTCCACGCCTAAATCCTGTGCGATTGCAAGCGAAGCCGGACAAGAACCCTCCAGTCCAAAGTCAATACTTCCTGCCGCCAGGGCGGTGTTTACGTCTTTGCCGGAACTAAATTCCACGATTTCCACGCTGACGCTGTCACCCATTTCCTCCTGGAAATAATTCATTGCCTTTGCAATGCCTTCATCGTTTGGCATCTGCTGTGTACCGATTTTTACAATGGTTTTACCATCCGATGTCGTTGCTTCCTTTTTACTGCCGCAGCCCGTTAATGCAACAGACGCCGCAAGCATACCTGCCAGTGCCAGACTTACCAATCTCTTTACTCTCATAATGTTTTCTCCCTTCTTTAATCCCTGTTTTTTGCTTCTGTCATCTATTTTTATCAATCCTTGCCGCTCCACGGAACCAGCTTCTTTTCAAGGAATTTTAAAAGCCAGTCAATGAAAAGGCCCGTAAAGCCCATAACGAAAATACCGACAAAGATAATGTCATTTCTAAACCAGTTGCCCGCATCAACAACCATCCAGCCGATACCGGAAGATGCGGCTACCATTTCGGCGGCTACCAGTGTGGAATATGCTACACCAATAGCAGTTCTTAATCCAACAAAGATTTCGGCTGCACAGGAAGGTAAAATCACACTCCAGAACACCTGCATCCGGGTTGCGCCGACCGTATAGGCGGCATTGATATAATCTTCCTTAATTCTTGCGACTGCCGATACACATGCCACATAAATCGGTGCAAAGCAGGCTAAGAATAACAGTGCAATCTTTGAACTGTTACCGATACCGAGTGCCAGTGTCAGCAGCGTGTAGTAAGCCAGCGGCGGCAGTGGTCTGTAAAATTCGATAAACGGTTCGACAAATGCCTTGATTTTGGAACTAAAACCGCTTAAAAGTCCAAGCGGTACAGCCGTTACTACGGAAAGCAGGAAGGCTTTTAAAAGTCGTTCCATACTGGTTCCCAAATGCTGTAATAAGGTGTGTCCCTTATATCCTTGTGTTAAAACTTCTACAAATGAATCCCATGTTGCCTTCGGTGTCGGAATCAGCTTCGGATCAACCAGTTCCAGTGCCGTTACCAGATACCATGCGGCAAAAAATAAAATGACTGCACAGACGGAAATAATCCGTTCTGTTGAAATTTTTTTCTTTTTCTTCATACCTAATCCTCATTTCCGAGCAAATTTTTTCATCATAACTATTTGTTTTTGCTCACAAACAAATAGCCGGACAAAAAGGAGCCTGACGGATTTATTCCTGTCAAGCCCCTTTGCTTCCTTGTTTTATATATTAAATTGTCATGACCTTTCCTTCTCTTACGCTGTAAGAGCTTTGCAAATCCACTGTAAAGATTCTGCCGTCACCGTGTTCTCCGGTGCAGTTGACTGCCATTAATTTATCAACGATAAGCTGTTCATCATCATTTTCTGCTTCTATAATAAACATCCGCTTATTGTTTAATCCTGTTGTAATGACCGAACCGTCCATAAAGGTCCGTACCACTGCCTGTTTTCCTCTGCCGCTGACTCTCACGCATGTGAATCCCGGCTTTCCGATGTCAAGCAGTGCCTGTTTGGTTTCTGCCGTTTTGTTTGGCCGCACAATTGCGATAATTTCTACCATAACATTCCCTGCCTTTCTACAGTCCTTCTGTCTTTGAACTGATTGTATAGGCTTTCTTAATCGGTGTTACAAAAATTCGTCCGTCACCGAAATTGCCTTCACCGGTTCTTGCCGTTCCGATAATCAAAGAACAAACCTTTTCTTCTACTTCATCGTCTACAACAATCATCAGCATTTCCTTCGGAAGTTCATCATAGAACACGGAACCGACCTGTAAGCCCTTTTGCTTGCCTCGTCCATATACCTCAATTTTAGTTACCGCCGGATATCCTGCATCTGCCAGTGTCTTTAAGGTTTCATCTACTTTCTCCGGTCTGATAATCGCCCGAATCATTACCATAATGCCCCTCCTTTTCTACCGCTTCCTGCGGTGTTGTGCTTTTGTTTGTTTGAATCTGATTGAAAGTTTAGCACCTCCTGTATCCATTCACAATGTCTTGAAAAACAAAGTTTTTTGTGCTGGTGCACAGGTCTTTGCTTTTTTTATAAAAATGTGATAGTGTCTAGGAAAAAGTGTATGCATTAAAATACCTGTGGAAAGGAGTATCAATTATGAAGCTTCCAGGTTATTATACGTCCGGTCAGTTTGCACATATGGCAGAGGTATCGGTACGGACAATCCGCTATTACGACCAACAGAATATTTTAAAACCTTCTTATATTAATGAAAGCGGTGCGCGTTTTTATACAGATGAGGACTTTGTACGGCTCCAGCAGATTTTATTATTGAAATATCTCGGTTTTTCACTGGAAGATATCCGTGAAATGACGATTAATGATACCGACTATCACCTGATGCAGAATGCCTTAAATCTCCAGTTAAAGCTGATTGATGATAAAATCGAACAGATGCAGCTGGTGAAACAGGCAATTCAGGATACTTCCCGTGAAATTTCCAAAAATCACACCGTAAACTGGAGCCAGATGCTGCATCTGATTCACCTGACCGGTATGGAAAAGAGTTTAAAGACACAGTATCAGAATGCCAGCAATATTTCTGCCCGTATCCGTCTGCATGAAATGTATTCCCAAAATCAGACGGGGTGGTTTCCATGGATTTACCACAACTGTAAAATCACAGACGGTATGCGCATTCTGGAAATCGGCTGTGGGGACGGTACACTCTGGAATGAAAATATGGCAAAACTTCCTCAAAATATTTCCGCAGTCTTATCCGATATTTCAGAAGGCATGCTGCGTGATGTCAGAAGGCGTATCGGCAGTGATTCCCGCTTTTCTTTTCAGGCATTTGACTGCCACCGGATTCCATTTGCCTCAGACAGCTTTGACCTTGTGATTGCCAATCATGTACTGTTTTACTGTGATGATATTGCAAAAGTCTGCCGTGAAGTATCCCGCATATTAGTTCCCGGAGGAAGGTTTCTATGCAGTACCTACGGTGCTTCCCATATGCAGGAAATCACGGCACTCGTCCAGGAGTTTGACAGCCGTATCCAATTATCCGGTGATGCCCTGTATGCAAGGTTTGGGCTTGAAAACGGCGCAGAACTCCTTGCACCGTATTTTTCAGAAATTTCAACACAGCTCTATGACGATGCCTTATATGTCACAGATGCAGCACCGCTGATTGAATATATTCTTTCCTGCCACGGCAACCAAAACCAGTATCTGTTAGAACGTTATCAGGATTTCCGCCGCTTTGTGGAAAAAAAGACGCTCAAAGGATTTCATATTACAAAATCGGCAGGGCTTTTTATCTGCCGGAATAAAATATAGAAATTCTTTCATAAAATTTTCCGGAAAAAGCTTGAAGGTGACGTAACGTCATCTTTTATACTGGGTATATTGACAAAATTTATTTGCCTGATTTTAGAACAAAGCATTTACTGTTTCTACAAAAGACTGGAGGTTTTATGAAAGGAATTATTTTAGCAGGCGGTTCAGGCACACGTCTTTATCCGCTGACCATGGTCACTTCAAAACAACTGCTGCCGGTTTACGATAAGCCGATGATTTACTATCCGCTGTCCGTACTCATGAATGCCGGCATCCGCGACATTTTAATTATTTCAACACCACAGGATTTACCGCGTTTTCAGGAACTGCTGCGCGACGGCAGCCAGTTTGGTGTCCGCTTATCTTACAAAGAACAGCCAAGCCCGGACGGACTGGCACAGGCATTTATTATCGGTGAAGAATTTATCGGTGATGACAGTGTTGCCATGGTACTCGGCGATAACATTTTTGCCGGACACGGTTTAAAGAAACGTTTAAAAGCCGCGATTGAAAATGCCGAAAGCGGCAGAGGTGCCACCGTTTTTGGCTACTACGTAGACGACCCGGAGCGGTTCGGTATTGTAGAATTTGACAAAAATGGCAAAGCCGTATCCATTGAAGAAAAACCGGCAAAGCCAAAGAGCAATTACTGTGTTACCGGCCTGTATTTTTATGACAACCGCGTTGTTAAATACGCTAAAAATTTAAAGCCAAGTGCGCGCGGCGAACTTGAAATTACTGATTTAAACCGCATTTATCTGGAAGAAAACCAGTTAAATGTCGAGCTTTTAGGACAGGGTTTTACATGGCTGGATACCGGAACGCACGAAAGCCTTGTCGAAGCTACCAATTTTGTAAAAACAATTGAACAGCACCAGCACAGAAAGATTGCCTGCCTTGAAGAAATCGCTTATTTAAACGGCTGGATTTCAAAGGAAGATGTATTAAAGGTTTATGAACTGTTAAAGAAAAACCAGTACGGACAGTATTTAAAAGATGTCTTAGACGGCAAATATATGGATGTACTGCACTAAAGGAGGATTTATGACTATTATTGTAACCGGCGGTGCCGGATTTATCGGAAGCAACTTTATTTTTCATATGTTAAACAAATACCCGGATTACAGGATTGTCTGCTTAGACTGCCTAACCTATGCCGGAAATTTATCAACGTTAGAGCCTGTTATGGACAACCCGAATTTCCGTTTTGTAAAGGAAAGCATTACGGACCGTGAGGCCGTTTACCGTCTTTTTGAAGAAGAAAAGCCGGATATCGTTGTCAACTTCGCCGCTGAAAGCCATGTTGACCGCTCTATTGAAAACCCGGAAATCTTTCTGGATACGAACATCAAAGGTACTGCCGTTTTAATGGACGCCTGCCGCAAATACGGCATTACACGTTATCATCAGGTTTCTACCGATGAAGTATACGGCGACCTGCCACTTGACAGACCGGATTTATTCTTCACGGAAGAAACGCCGATTCACACCAGCAGTCCTTACAGTTCCTCAAAGGCCGGTGCGGATTTACTGGTGCTTGCCTACCACAGAACCTACGGCCTGCCGGTAACAATCAGCCGCTGTTCCAACAACTACGGTCCATATCATTTTCCGGAAAAGCTGATTCCGTTAATGATTGCAAATGCCTTAAATGACAAGCCGCTTCCGGTTTACGGAAAAGGTGAAAATGTGCGTGACTGGCTCTATGTAGAGGACCACTGCAAGGCGATTGATTTAATTATTCACAAGGGACGTGTCGGTGAGGTTTATAATATCGGCGGCCATAACGAAATGAAAAATATAGATATCGTAAAGATTATCTGCAAGGAGCTTGGCAAACCGGAAAGCCTGATTACTTATGTAACCGACCGCAAGGGACACGATATGCGTTATGCCATTGACCCGACAAAGATTCACAATGAACTGGGCTGGCTTCCTGAAACAAAGTTCGCAGACGGCATTAAGAAAACCATCCGGTGGTATCTGGACAATCAGGACTGGTGGAAAACCATTATTTCCGGCGAATATCAGGATTACTATGAAAAAATGTATAAAAACCGCTAATAGAAAGGACATAAATTTATGAAAGTGCTTGTTACCGGTGTCAAAGGACAGCTCGGACATGACGTTGTAAATGAACTTGAAAAACGCGGACACACTGCTGTCGGTGTTGATATTGAAGAAATGGACATTACGGACTTTGCCAGTGTTGAAAAGACACTGACAGCGGTTTCTCCGGAAGCGGTCATTCACTGTGCCGCATGGACGGCTGTCGATGCCGCAGAAGATGCCGAAAATCAGGAAAAAGTCCATCTTGTCAACGCCATCGGTACGGAAAATATCGCTAAAATGTGTAAACATCTGGATATTGCCTGCATGTATATTTCAACCGATTATGTATTTAACGGTCAGGGAACTGACAGCTGGAAACCGGACTGTAAGGACTATGCACCGTTAAATGTGTACGGACAGAGCAAATTAGACGGGGAACTCGCCGTTTCCGGTCTGCTTTCCAAGTATTTTATCGTCCGTATTGCATGGGTATTCGGTCTAAACGGCAATAACTTTATCAAAACGATGTTAAAGGTCGGCGCAAGCCACGATAAACTGACGGTTGTCAATGACCAGATTGGCACACCGACTTATACGTTTGATTTAGCACGCCTGCTTGTCGATATGATCGAAACCGACAAATACGGTTACTACCACGCAACCAACGAAGGCGGCTTTATCAGCTGGTATGACTTCGCGACGGCTATTTTTGCCGAAGCTGTGGCTTTAGGACACAGTGAATATGACAGCGGACATTTAACGGTTGCTCCTGTTACCACGGCGGAATACGGCATTTCCAAAGCCGCAAGACCGTTTAACAGCCGTCTGGATAAGCACAAGCTTGTTGAAAACGGATTTACTCCGCTTCCGACATGGCAGGATGCACTAAAACGATATTTGAAAGAAATTTTGTAATAACAAGGGCATGAAAATGCCCGTGGAATGGAGAAGTGTGAACAAAAACAAATCGTTATGATAGCAGATGAGAAATCGCCTGCGCGAATTTCTCATCGCATCTACGCAACAAGTTGCTCAGGAATGGAGGAAAATGCGAAAATCCATATATTAAAGATTTTCGCATAGCACTTTGTGCCGCAGGCGTCACAAAGTCGCTTTTTATCGCAAAGTCAAATATTCATTTGACTTGCGATTCCTCCGGCATCAAGATGCCTGCGGAATGGAGTATAATATGGGACAGATTCAGGTTGAAAAAAATGCAGGCGGAATTGAAGGCCTGTGCGTGATTACACCAACCGTTCACGGCGATTCACGCGGATATTTTATGGAAACTTACAATCAAAAGGATATGGAGGAAGCCGGACTTACAATGCAGTTCGTACAGGACAACCAGTCTGCTTCTTCAAAGGGTGTTCTGCGCGGTTTACATTTTCAGAAGCAGTACCCACAGGGCAAACTGGTACGTGTCATCAAAGGCTGCGTTTTTGATGTTGCCGTGGATTTACGTGAAAACAGCCAAACATACGGCAAGTGGTTCGGTGTGGAGCTTTCAGAAGAAAATAAAAAGCAGTTTTATATCCCAGAAGGCTTTGCACACGGATTTTTAGTATTAAGCGATACCGCAGAATTCTGCTATAAATGTACGGACTTCTACCACCCGAATGACGAGGGCGGTCTCGCATGGAATGACCCGGAAATCGGAATTGTATGGCCCAAGCTTACCGGCTCCTATAACGGCACCCCGTCCGGAGACGGCTACAGCCTTGATGACGGCACGAAGCTGTTACTCAGCGATAAGGATCAGCTGTGGAAGGGATTGAAGGATACGTTTCATTTCGCATAAAGTGTAAAAATAAGAAAGCAGTGCAGTACCAAAAACGCCTCAACGTGTTACTTGACTTCGGCTTATTTTGGTACTGCACTGCTTTTATTTACGCTTTGGCTCCATGAGGGGAGAGCATGGCAGTCGGAACATTATAGGCAAAAATTTACCGTGTTACTTGACTTCGGCTTATTTTGGTACTGCACTGCTTTTATTTACGCTTTGGCTCCATCATTTACAGTTAAGCGAATTTTCTGCCTGTTAATAATTCAAATGCTTCTTTATATTTTGCAATTGTCTTATCGATTACATCGTCCGGGAGGAGGTAGTCGCTGTCCGGATTTGCTTTTAACCAGTCTCTTACGAACTGCTTGTCATATGACGGCTGTGACTTTCCTGCTTCGTATCCTTCTAACGGCCAGAATCTTGAGCTGTCCGGTGTGAGCATTTCATCACCGATAACAACGTTGCCGTTCTCATCCAGACCAAATTCAAACTTTGTATCTGCAATGATAATTCCCTTGCTTAATGCGTATTCTGCGCACTTCTTGTAAAGCTTGATTGTACAGTCCTTAATCTGTGTTGCATAATCTCTGCCCTTGCCCGGATAAAGCTTTTCTAACACTTCTACGCTCTGCTCGAAAGAAATATTTTCATCATGATCGCCTAATTCAGCCTTTGTACTTGGAGTATAAATCGGTTCAGGCAGTTTTTCTGATTCCTTTAAACCTTCCGGAAGGCTGATGCCACAAACAGTACCGTTCTTCTTGTAGCTTTCCCAACCACTGCCTGTAATGTATCCACGCACGATACATTCAATCGGGAGCATTTCCAGCTTCTTGCACAGCATGCTGTTTCCGTCGTATTTTTCTGACTGGAAAAATTCCGGCATATCTTTTACATCTACAGAAACCATATGATTCTTTACAATATCCTTTGTGTAATCAAACCAGAACTTTGACATCTGTGTTAAGATTGCACCCTTATCTGTAATCTTATTCTTTAAAATGTGGTCGAATGCTGATATTCTGTCTGTTGCCACAAGAATAAGATTCTCTCCGATATCGTAAACTTCTCTTACTTTTCCTTCTTTGAATGGTTTAAATTCCTGCATTTTCTTTATATCCTCCATTTTTTACAATTTACTTTAGTATACAATATTCGACACCGGTACTCAAGCCGTATTTTATGAAAATATGCCAAGCGCAGGCAATTTCTCATCTGCCATCACCTGACTTCAAAACTGCTGTGTTCCCCGCTGATAAATTTCATTGCTCCGATAATCGAATTTTCTGCCATATTGGATACGGCTTCATCCGTGTAAAATGCGGTATGCGGTGTTACAACGACATTGGAATAGGAACGCAGGATTGCTAGCTTTGGATTGCCAAGCGGTTCACCCATACGGTTAAAATAATACAGTCCGCTCTCATGTTCCACAACATCTAACCCCGCAAAACCAACTTTTCCATTTTCAATGCCTTCAATTAAAGCATCCGTGTCAATCAGCGCACCTCTCGCACAATTGATTATAATGACACCGTCCTTCATTTTCTGAATTGCCTGCGTATCAATCATGTGATAATTATCATCTGTTGCCGGTGCGTGCAGTGTAATAATATCACTTTCCCGAATCAGTCTGTCAAGGCTTACGTATTCTGCCTTTTCCCTTACTGCTTCCTGCTCGTAAATATCATAAGCAAGCATTTTACAGCCAAAACCGCCAAGATGGTCAATCACCGTTTTTCCGATGCGTCCCGTACCAATTACACCAACCGTACAGTCGCTGAACTCCCTACCGATTTTTCCTTTGAGCGTATAATCCTGAATCGCGGCACGTTCCATAATGTGCTTTGCCTTACGGCACCCCATCAGCATTAACATAATGGTATAATCCGCCACACTCGCCGGATTGTAAGTTACATGAGTCACACCCATGCCAAGCGTATGGGCATATTCCGTATCTATATGGTCATACCCAATCGTTCTTGATGAAATACAGCGGATTCCCGCCGCATGAAACGCATCAATCATCGGCTTATCCATAATTGTCGTGATAATATCCACAACATCATAGCCCTTTGCAAGCTCTACATTTTCAAGGCACGGTGTCTGTGTCGTATACCCGAATTCCACACCGTATTCCCCACAGAACTTCTCAAAAAAGGCCAGTTCATCATATTCTCTCATACTGTATACAAAAAGCTTCATTATACTACTCCTATTCTGAGCGATTTCTCATCTGCCATTAGGCAATTTGTTTTCACTCGGAAACAAATTGCTGTGTGAAAAATCTTTCATTTATGGATTTTTCACACTAGTCGGCATACTCTGACGTAATTCCTAAATATTCTTCCAGTGAAAGTCCACTGTTATACACCTTTGTTGCCATGTCAATGCCTAAGTAACGCAGGTGCCACGGCTCATACTGATAGCCGGTCTGTGCATCTTTTCCCTTTGGAAAACGGATAATAAATCCGTACTCCTGTGCATGCTGTTCCAGCCATGCACTTTCCTTCGTATTGCCAAAGGAATCATCAATCGTATTTAAATCAAAGCAGAGTCCCGTCTGGTGTTCCGAATATCCCGGTCTTGACGAATACGTATCTGCCAGTGCCTTTCCATCACTCTTTACATAATTGTTATACAGTGTCTGCTGACGGCTGTATGAGCGGTAACCTGAAGAAATGTAAATATTTAAGCCCTGTGCGGCAGCGGCTTTCTGCATGACTGCAAAGGCTTCTTTGACTTCCGGCAGCAAATCACCCGGTGCATAGCTTTCCGGCAGGGAATAAGACTTATTGGCAATCATCACGCCGCCGATATACGTCACACCGTCTACCACCTGAATGGCATAGCCCTTTGCCGTCACACTCTGTACCTGTGTGCCTGCAAGTGTTTCTCCGGCTGCTTCTGTCTGAGATGTCTGCTGACCCTGCACAGTATCTGTACCGTTTTCTGTCTGTGATACCGTCTGTGCAGAAGTATCATTCTGCACCGTCTGTGTCTTTTTATGATGTCTTATAATGCCAGCCACTACAAGCACTGCCACAAGCACAAGCGCTGCTGCAAGCACTGCCGCCCGCGCCGCGGCAGTCTGTCTGCGCCTGCGTGCCTTTTCACGTTTTCTGTTATCTATTCTTACCGGTTTTGTACCCATAATTCCTCCGATTCATATTAGGATAGCTTCTGTAAAAATGCTTTTGTTCTTTCATTATCCGGATTATCAATGACATCTTCCGGCTTTCCCTGCTCGACAATCACACCGCTGTCCATAAAAATAACACGGTCTGCCACTTTCCTTGCAAATGCGATTTCATGCGTTACAATCACCATCGTCATTTTTTCCTGTGCCAGCTCACGCAGTACCTTTAAGATACCGGCTGTAATTTCCGGATCCAGTGCCGAAGTCGGCTCATCAAAAAAGAGCATTTTCGGATTCATGGCAAGCGCTCTGGCAATCGCCACACGCTGCTGCTGTCCACCGGATAACTGTCCCGGATAGCTGTTTTCTTTTTCTGCAAGTCCTACTTTTCTAAGCAGCTCCCTTGCCTCTTTATAGACTTCATCCCTGTCACGCTTCTGCACATGTATCGGCGCATCCGTCACATTTTTTAAAACCGAATAATGCGGGAACAGATTAAAATTCTGGAAAACCAGTCCAAAATTATTCTTTAACTGTGCCAGCTGTTGTCTGGATACGTAATGGGTGGCTTCTCTCTCCGCATTATCCGTTGCCGCTTCCCCACAGTATTTCAAAACACCCTTATCCATTGTTTCAAGCAGGGTTGCACAGCGAAGCAGAGTTGATTTTCCGGAGCCGGATGGTCCGATAATTGCTACAACCTCGCCTTCTTCCACTTCCATTGATATATCTTTTAATACTTCAAGCTCGCCAAAACTTTTGCCGACATGCTTCATCTCTAATAATTTCATCTTAATTCCTCATTTCCGCAGACGCTTCCTGCCGCCTGCCTTTTTGGCAATCCGCAGATACGTTATCTATAATTTATCTGTAATACTGCATGCTCTTTTCAATCTGTTCCATAATCCATGCAACTAAGAAGTTGAAAATGTAGTAAAATACACCGGCTACAAACAGCGGCATAATGCTTGCATTCGTTGCCGCAACCTGTTTTGCGAGCGTAAACATTTCTGTGTATGCCAGTGCAAAGGCAAGCGATGTATCCTTTACCAGGGTAATCACTTCATTGGTTACAGGCGGCATCACCCGCTTTACCATCTGCGGGAATATAATACGTACAAAGGTCTGTGTCTTTGAATATCCCAGCACCTCGGCGGCTTCATACTGTCCTGCCGGAACAGCTTCGATACCGGCGCGGTAAATTTCTGCAAAATATGCCGCATAATTTAATGCAAAACCAATAATAACTGCATAGAAACGATACGAGTATGACAGTGAAATGCCAAACAGGTAATATGGTCCGAAAAATACAACCAGAAGCTGCAGCATCAACGGCGTACCACGCATAATTGAAATATAAATCTTTGCAATCCACTGTAAAAGCTTTACTTTACTCATACGGATAAATGTAATCACAAGTCCGAGCGGCAGTGAGAACACCAGTGTGAGAATAAAAATACCAAGTGTGGCAAACATGCCGTTTTTTAACTGCACAATGATTTCTCCCAGCTGTGCAACAGAATTTTTCTTCTGTGTCTGTCCGTTTTCGGCAAGCAGCACTTCATCTGCACCGCTCTGTCCCAGACATACGCTTTCTTCCAGCTTCCACTTCTGTGCGATTTCGTTAAATGTACCATCTGCCAGCATTTCATTTAACGCTTCCTGTACCTGATTTCTTAATTCGGTATTGCCCTTTTTAAAACCGATGCCATACTGCTCGGAAGATACGTGTTCATTTAACATCACATATTTGCTGCCTCGGGCTTCCAGTTCGTACTTTGCGACACCGATATCCATGCAGACCGCATCGACTGAACCGGATTCCAGATTCATAAACGCACTGTTATAATCAGACACCTGCTGTAAGGACTGAAAGCTTGCCGCAAGCGCACGGTTTGCTTCTTCTGCATCTTCTCCCGTAAATGCTGCCAATGCAGAGGAATCCGCCTGTACAACAACAACTTTTCCAGCAAGGTCGGAAAGCTTTGTAATGCCGGAGTCGGCTCTTACAACAACCACCTGTGAATTATCCACATAGGCAGAAGACCATGTATATTCATCTTCCCTGCCGTCCATTGTAAATCCGTTCCAGATACAGCTGATGGTTCCCGAATTTAATTCCATGTCCTTTGAATCCCAGTCAATCGGCTGCTTTACAAGTGTCCAGCCATTGCGGTTACAGACTTCCTGTGCAAGGTCCAAGTCAAAACCGACATATTCGCCGCTTTCATCTTTGTAACCATACGGCGGAAATTCCGCATCAAAGCCAACCGTAAAGGTTCCGTCTGACATCTGCGCTTTTTCCTTTTTGCCACAGGCTGCCATGCCGCCTGTCAATGCCGATATTATCAGCAATACTGTAAGTGCTTTTAAAATCTGCCTTTTCATTTTGTTTCTCCAATCCCTTTTTGTCTTTATCTTCACAGCAGGCATGCCCGGCTGCTAAATCGGCTCTTGTACCGCATTTTACCTTACGGAATTCTTTTCCAATAATCAAAATGCGGCAGTTTTTAAAAGGTTATCCTCTTTCAAAACTGCCGCACATCATTGTACTACAAACTACTTTGTTGTCTGGATTCCCAGTGCCTGCTTTGCCCTTTCGATGGAATCTGAATGAATGTATATATCACACTTGGAATTTTTACGGCTGCTGATTACATGAAACAGCCCTGTGTGAAATTTCCACTTTTCAAAATAAGAAATATTATTCTTGCGCAACACTTTTTCTATTTTTTTGCATTCTTCCAACGTCACATCTGAACGAAGCAGACGTTCATTGGTATGAATCTCAGCGGTACTAAACTCACTCATGCCCTATCACCATTCCTTCCATTTCTTTGGCTATCATAGCACACTCTTCACAAAAAATCCAACATTTTCTAATCGTCATTTCCTCACGGTATTATAAAACATCAGCTAACCTTTGATGATGCTTGCGACATGGAATTTATGTACGTTTTCTTCCATGCTGTCTGCAATGTCAACCAGCTGCTTGGTCTTTGTGTTACAGTCGTTGACAATTTCACCGAGTTCCACCATAGATGCAGATGTTTCTTCGGTGCTTGCCGCATTTTCCTGGGCAATCGCTGCCAGACTTTCTGCACTGCCGAGTACCTCTCCCTTTAATCTATCTAAGGATTCCACTTCCGTAGAAATACTTTCAATGGCTGTTACTACATTGTTTACCTCTTCATTCAAATGCTCAAATATGTCTTTTGTAGTATTTAACTTTTCATACTGTCCGGTCATTTCCTGTCGGACAACCCCCATGGTTTCCACACTGGTATTGGAATTTTCAATCAATTCTGCAACAATCTCACCGATTTCTTTTGCAGTATTGGCAGACTGGTCTGCTAACTGTCTGATCTGGTCTGCAACAACGGCAAAGCCTTTTCCGTATTCACCTGCTCTTGCGGCTTCAATGCTCGCATTTAATGAAAGCAGATTAGTCTGACCTGCAATATCCGTAATCATATCTACGGCATTACCAATATGCATAACAGACTGATTGGTTTCATTGGTCTGGTTATAAACTGCAGCTAAAGATTCTTTATTTCTGTCACTGATTGCCATCAGTTCCTGAATGGTTGTATCCAGCTGTTCATTATGTTCCTTCATCTGTTCAGTACTCTGTGTCAGTGAATCGACATTCTGGGAGGTCTTTGTAATGGCATCACCCATATCATTAATCTGGCTGCTTACTTTCTGCGTTTCATCCGCCTGGCTTGTCGCTCCATTTGCAATTTCATCCACAGCCACATTTACATTTGAAATAGAATTATTAATCGTTTCAAATTTTTTCTGAAAATCATCTTTAAATTCAGCCAGTTCTCCTGTTGAGTGATGGATATTTACAACAATAGAAGCCAGCCCTCCTATCAGGGTATGGACTGAACGCGCAATATTACCAATTTCATCACTTCTTTGTAAAAGCTTTTCACTGATTTTAAAATCCATTTCCCCATCTGCCACTTCATCCAGATGTCCGATTACCTTTGTAATTGCTTTCACGATAAATGTTATAACCACAGCAAGCAGTGCACAGGCCATCAGCGTAATTATAATCATAAATACCGTTGTGTTAACCAGACGTTTTTTATAAATTGCTTTTACATCACTTGAAGGCATTCCTGTAAAAATAATTGCCTGACTGCTGCCATCTGCATTTTTTAAAGCCTCATAATAACCGTAATACTCTGTACCTTCAATATCCACATTATCGGAGAAATACTTTCCATCCTGCATTACTTTATCATAAACACTGTCCGGAATGGCAGTCCCTGTAACACGCTTCCCATCTTTGTCAATAGTGCTTGTTACCATACGTGTCTTCTTCCAAAATACGGTTACATCCACATTGGTCTTCTTTTTAAAATCGTCAATTGTCTGATTATTTGAGTTCAGATTATAGTTCCCCTTATAAAGATTTGTACCATCACTGTGGTAATCACCACTGCCTAAGCTGTCGAATGTCATCTCCAATGCATAGGATGCTGTCTGCATTTCATGCATGACCAGTTTTTTGGCAACCACTGAACCGACCGAATGAATTGACACACCTGCAAGCACTACAATCAAAATCAGCGGTATTAATGCCGTAATAAGAATCTTTGTCATCAGATTCAGTCCCTTTTTCTTCTCCAATACCTTGTCGTCCATCTCAAAGTCCTCCTTCGTTTATCCTGACTATTAATATTTATATTTTATTACAATCTGGATTAAAAAACAAGTAACAGAAGCTTTTTTTCGGACTATTTTCCTATGCCAATGCTTTCCTCTGAAGCCATTTTCCGCTTAAAAACCGCCAGCCAAACAGTGCTGATCTTGCACCCCAGTCTACAAACATGCCAATCCATATACCAAGTACACCCATCTGCAGCACGATGCCAAAGAAATACGAACTGCCGACACGGAATATCCACATTGAAGCGATGCTTACAATCATGGTAAAGGTTGCATCTCCCGCTGCTCTCAGCGCATTTGACAGGGTAAAGGACAGCGGCCAGATAAACAGGGATGTAACGGCAAAGCAGTGTAATATCTGCTCAGCAATCCGCACGGCTTCCGGTGATAAGTGAAAACACTTTGCAATCGTTCCCGCCAGTAAAAACAACGCAATATTGCATATCCAGTCACCCAGATATGCCAGTCCGACGAGCTTTTTCGTATACTGCTTTGCCTGCTTTTTTTCACCGGCACCAATACACTGTCCGACAACCGTAATCAGTGCCAGTCCCATTGCATTTCCCGGAATATTGGCAAAATCAATCACCGTATAGCCTACGGAATTGGCGGCAATTGATGCCGTGCCAAACGTTGCAACCATACTGGTTACAGCAAGCTTTCCAATCTGGAACATTCCGTTTTCGACGCCGCTTGGAATACCGATTGCAAGAATTTTCTTAATAATACTGCCGTCCGGCTTTAATTCCGACCATTTGTCAATGCGGATTGGATTGGTCTTTCCGCAGACAAGCAGAGTAATCACTATGCCTGCCACGATCCGGCTAAGCAGCGTTGCCAGTGCCACACCAAATACCGCCCAGTGGAAACCAAATACAAATATGGCATTTCCCACAATATTAATCACATTCATCAGCAGACTGATCTGCATACTGATTTTACTGTTGCCGATGCTTCTAAATATCGCAGCCCCCGCATTGTAAATGCCTAAAAACGGGAACGACAGCGATGTTACCGTAAAATAAAGCACTGCACTGTCCATAACATCTTCTGACACATTTCCGAATACCGCATGCAGCAGCCCTCTCGTTCCGATTAAAGAAAGCAGTGTCATACAGACAGAAAAAACGAGCAGCACAGTTTCTAACTGTGCGCCCGATTTCTTCGCGCCTTCTTCTTTTCCTTTTCCGACAAACTGACTGCATACAACAGCACCACCTGTTGCCAGTGCTGCCATGACCTGAATAATCAGTCTGTTAATATTATCCACCAGTGCCACGCCTGAAATCGCAGCTTCTCCTGCCTGGCTGACCATTAATGTATCCACCATGCCGACACTGACTGCAAGCAGCTGTTCAAACATCAGTGGAATGATGAGCTTTTGTAAATCTTTTTTACTGAATAACATTTGTAACTCCTCCCGCAAAACGCTATGAAAGCAGCGAAAATTTTCCTTTGGAACTGATTTCAATATCTACCTTACAGTCTGATACCTGTTCGTAATTTAACTCCAGCGCATAATCAATACTGATTGTCAGCTTATCCTCTGTGCGCTGCATATCAACGCTTCTCGAAAAAATGCCAAGGTAGATATTACCATACGGTGTTTCGTAAAAGGTCATCGTTTTTTCGCCCGGCACAAAAGACAGGTGTGCGGTTACAGGACCTTTTTTTGTAACCTCAACCGAATTTCCCGCAATTTTAATGGTACTTGTACATTTTTTTGTCGTTCCTTCTAAGACCTCGTCGTATTTTATGTATTCTTTGCCATTGATAATCCGGTAACGACCGACATTAATCACTTCAACCGGGTCATCCTCATCCTCTTCATAATCGCGCGGTACATTCTGCGCAGCAAGCTGCAGTCCCTTGATATTGATATATACTTTTTCTTTCATGGTTTCTCCTAATACTGTTCGATGTTAATCTGCTGTGTCATGGTAATGTCAAACGGCAGAATTGCATTGGCAAATGCCTTAAACTTGTCTGCTGCATCACTGACATAAAAACGATACATTGAAGACGGACTGTCTACCTCACAAATATTGGCAAGGCTTTCCCGTTCTAACACATTTTTTAATTCAATCGCCGTTTCATATGCCGGATTAACCAGATTGACATGCTCACCCATCGTCTTCTGAATCGTGGAACGTAACAACGGATAATGGGTGCAGCCCATAATCAGCGTGTCAATATCCTGCTGTTTTAAGCCTTCCAGGTACCGCTGTGCCATCTGATCCGTAATTGTATCATGCCACATGCCTTCCTCAACCAGCGGTACAAACAGCGGACATGCTTTTCCGATAACTTCTACATCCGGTTTAAAGGATTTGATAAATTCCGCATAAACGCCGCTGCGGATTGTGCCTTCCGTCCCAATCAGACCGACTTTACCGTTTTTTGTGGTCTGTGCCGCCATTTTTGCCCCCGGCTTTACCACCCCGATAATCGGTAGGTCAAACTCCTTCTGCATGGTATCCAGCGCAAATGCACTGGCTGTATTACACGCAATGACAATTGCTTTTACATTTTCTGTCTGCAAAAACCGTATAATCTGTCTGGAATACTTTGTCACGGTTTCTTTTGATTTACTGCCGTAAGGAACTCTTGCCGTATCGCCGAAATATACAATCCGTTCATTCGGAATCTGACGCATGATTTCCCGCGCCACGGTAAGTCCGCCTACTCCTGAGTCAAATACGCCGATTGGCTCCTGTCTTCCCATAGGATTTCTTCTCCATTCTGCCGCACAGAGCGGCTTTTCTCTATCTTTATTATACTTTTCATTCATCATTTCAAATAATCCGCCTCACAGCCGTAAAACCATATGCACGCTTTCACTTTTTCTCCGCAAACAGGCGGTTTAAAAAGGTTAAATACTTACACCGGTACTCAACCCGGGTATTAGTTATAGCATTATATTCATCTTCTGTCAAAATATTCTTTAAAGTATCTTTTGAGGTATCCGGAAGCACGCCGTAAGACGTATCCACAAAGCAGAGCGGCGGGTATAACACACACCACCAGTTTTTTCCGTCGTGAGCTCCAATGTCAATACGGAATGCCTCATATTCTCCGGGCGGAAATGTCACATCGCCGTATGACTTCATCGGAAAATAACTATTTTCAAAATAAACTGCCACATCATAATCACTGCCCGCTTCCCGCAGGGTATCTAACGCAAGTGTACGGATATTTTCCGTCTGTTCCTCTAAAATCTGTCTGGACTGTTCAATATCCTGTGACTCCCTTAACAACGGCTCCATATATGTAACGACACGGTCTTTCACCTGAAGCTTTAACTGCTGGTCTGCTTCCGAATCACTGTTTGCCCGCACATGAAACCGGATAATCTCTGTAGCAATCCCCTGTGCAATGCCCGCACTGTCCTGCTGCCATGCCGCATATCCTTCTGCCGTGCGTATTCCTGCCATTCCAACCGTTAAAATTAAAATCACCATTATAAATACAGATAGTCTGCGTTTTTTCTTTCTCATAATACTCCCCCATTCCACAAGCACTTTAATGCCGAAGAAAACGCGAACTGAATTTATTTAAGTTCTGCGATAAGCGCAGCTTTGTGGCGCCTGCGGCACAAAGCTGCCAACGTCAGGTTACATTTGACGTGTGAAAAATCTTTTATTCCGGCGTTTTCGTTCTAAATGGAGTATTACCGTAAAAACACAGACTATACATTTATTTTTAATTTTTAATGATTCAGCAGCCTGCTGATTCCCTTTTCCTGATTGCTGATATGCTGATGAATCACGGTCTTTGCAACCGGTACATTCTTATCACGGATCTGCTTGATAATATCATTATGTTCACTGATAATAATAGAATGTGTTCTCGCATCTTTTACATATTCCAGACGGTAACGGTACATCTGTTCCCGCAGATTGTTGATAATCTGTATGAGGCGTGCATTGTTTGTCATGGAATACAAAATATCATGGAACTTCACATCCGCTTCTACAATATTCACGGCATCCTTTGATACGATTGCAGATTCAAAGACCTTATTGGCACACTTTAATTCTTCAATCTTTTCATCGGTTACATTTTTAATGGCAAGCTCTACGACCAGTTCCTCTAATGTAGAGCGCACTTCCAGTACATCCTTCATATCCTTTTCCGTGATGTGGGCAACCTCGGCACCCTTTCGCGGAATCATGATAACCAGTCCTTCCAGTTCAAGCTTACGGATGGCTTCACGGATCGGTGTTCTGCTGACCCCCAGCTTTTGTGCCAGCTGAATTTCCATAAGACGTTCTCCCGGCTCCATTTCACCTCGTAAAATTGCCTGTCTTAATGTATTAAAGACAACATCTCTTAAAGGAAGATAATCGTTGACATCCATCTTTAATTCGCCTTTCATCTGTCTGATCCTCCGTTCTTTATATAATCATTAATTAAAATTCTCTGTAATATATACCTGTCTGGCATCGCCTTTTTTCTTTAAAAATGCCTGGCACGCAAGCGTGGTCTGCTCATCCGGGAAAATGCCAAATACAGTCGGTCCGCTTCCGCTCATCATTGCGTTAATTGCCCCGTGGGAGAGCATATCCTGCTTAATTGTTTCAATCACCGGATATAACGGCACAGTTACATTTTCAAGGACATTGCCCATAGACTGTGCAATCCGCACAACGTCCTGTGCTTCAATTGCCCGGATAATTCCGTCAATATCAGGGTGCTTTTGTATGCCGCCCATATCGAGCTGTTCATAAACCAGCCTGGTGGATACATTAATCTGCGGTTTTGCAATTAAAATCCACATATGCGGTACAGGTGTGATTCGTGTAAGCTTTTCTCCGATGCCTTCTGCCAGTGCCGTTCCCCTCATGACACAATACGGAACATCTGCACCCAAGCGCACCCCCAGTTCCATCATCTTTCCCATAGAAAGATTCAGTCCAAACAGCCTGTTCACACCAAACATCGTCGATGCCGCATCCGTACTGCCGCCCGCCATGCCTGCCGCAACCGGAATAAACTTATTCAAATCCACGGAAACGCCACCCGGAAAGTGGTATTCATCTTTTAATAATTTGATTGCTTTATAAATCAAGTTATTTTCGTTGACCGGCAAAAATGCAAGATTGGACGTGATACGGATTTCCTCTTCGGGAATCTTTGTCAGAATCAGCCTGTCGTAAATGCCAATCGTCTGCATGACCATGCGCACTTCATGATAACCGTCTTCGCGTTTTCCCAAAACATCCAGCCCTAAGTTAATCTTTGCTCTTGCCTTCAATCTAATACTATCCATGATTTTCTCCAAATTGTTTCTTGTATGTTGTATACACAGTTTTATTATATAAAATCAACTTTTTAAATGCAAGTAATATTTATCAGATTGCTTCTTTGTTTCTGCGGTATTTATTAGGTGCTATGCCCTTAATTCTACGGAACGCATCCCCAAAATAATTGCTGTCGTTAAAACCGCACTCAAATGCAATATCCGTAATAGAATGATTCGTTTCAAGTAACAGACGGCACGCATTTTTAATACGGACATTCACAAGGTATTCTTTAAACCCAAAGCCGGTTGCCTGCTTAAATTTCTTTGACAGATAGGAACGGCTGATATGAAACCGCTCTGCCATATCATCAAGCGTTATTTTCTTATCGTAATGCTCATAAATATAGGTGGCAATCTCCTGCATCAGCTGATTATCCACATCAATTTCCTTATAGACATTATTCTCGTACTGCTGACAACGTATCATAAACAGCAGAAGTTCAAGCAGTCCCGCCTGGATAAATGCAGGCGATAAAATATCCTGTCCTTCACTTTCAAAAAGCAGCTTATTTAAAAGGGCTTCAATGTAATCACGCCGCTTGCTTGGAATTGAAATCACACCGGTTTTTAAACTCTTTGATACAATCTCATCGCCAATAAGACTTCGTATCCAGTTTAATTCCTCCTCGCGGAAGCTTAACACATACCGCTCCACCGGTATCTTTCCGTGAAAGGTACTTCTGTGAATATCCCCCGGCGGAATAATAATCAAATCGCCCTTTGAAAGCTTATAAATACTGTGATTTACAAAACAGGTACACTCCCCGTTGATCAGATAGGTAATATCATAAAACGGATGTACATGCGAGGTTTTCATCTGAAATCCTGCTTCTCTTGTAATTCTGTCAATTTTAAAATCAGTCGGCATGTCATTTAAAATACTAAAATCCACCGGAATGTTCTCTGATTTGTTTTTTTTCATACAATCCGCTCCTTTAAAACAATTTTTCTGTATTTATTGCATTTTTAAACGATATTTTCGTAGAAATTACTGTTTTTTATGTTACTATTTATATAGTCACAAATTATCTTTGCGTTGTCAAGATGATTTTTATGTTTTTAGGACAAAGGAGGGGCTTATGTCAAAACCTTTAAGCGCGGACAGACGCAATATGATTCTGAGCGGAAATCTGATACAGGCAATTTTAATGCTTGCCATTCCGGTCATGATAAACAGCTTTATCCAGTCAATGTATAACTTAACGGATACGTTCTGGCTTGGAAGAATCGGAACAGAATCACAGGCAGCAATCACGCTTGTCTCCCCGATTCAGAATATTTTAATAAATTTTGGTACCGGGCTTACAACCGCCGGTGCAATTTTAATTTCGCAGTATCTCGGTGCAAAGGAAGACCGTCAGGCAAACAGCATGGCAAACCACGTATGCTTGTGTTCCCTGCTATTTTCACTGGTCTGCGCCGCCGTCTGCTGGTGTATTACACCGGGTATTGTCGGCTGGTTAGGTGCCGAAGGAAATATTTTTTTGTACGGAATTTCATATTTACGCATTGTAGTACTTGACTTACCATTCCTTTTTATGATAAATATATATACAGCGGTTAAACAATCGCAGGGTGACACGGTTCGTCCAATGCTTTTAAATGTACTGGGTGTATCCATAAATTTGATACTGGATCCGTTATTTCTGATGAAATTCGGCTGGGGAATCAGTGGTGCGGCACTGGCTACACTGCTTGCAAAGATTCCGAGTGCTGTTCTGGCACTATATGTATTAACCCGCAAGGGACAGCTGATTCAGATTAATTTTAAAGGATTCCGTTTTGAAAAGACAAAAATGCTTTCGATTCTGAAAATCGGTCTTCCAACGGCAATCGGTGGAAGTACAATGCAGTTTGGTTTTCTGCTGATGACAAAAAATGTCAATGCATACGGAACAACCGCTACAACTGCTTACGGAATCGGCAATAAAATAAACAGCATTATTACCATGCCTGCCAACGGTATCGGCTCAGCCATATCGACCATTGTTGGGCAGAATTTCGGAGCCGGTAATATTAAACGTACCGATAAATCTTATCACATCGCATTACGGATTGGAGCCGTTTTCTTATTTGTATGCGGCATGATTTTATCCAGACGTTTCATTGCCGAGCCAATCGTCCGCTTCTTTACTTCGGACGATGCAGTTGTCCCGCTTGCCACGGATTTCTTATCCATTATGGCAATCTGCTGCTGGACAAACGCATTTTATAACGTAACCCAGGGATTATTTCAGGGTTGCGGGCATACGATGATAACAATGATTGTTGATGCGTCCCGTATCTGGGTATTTCGTTTTCTTACCCTGTGGGTGTGTGCAACACTCCTGCATATGGGCGTTGAAAGTATCTGGTATGCCGTAGTAGTAAGTAATGCGACTTCCGCATTGATACTCTACATTTTATATTGGACAGGTATTTGGAAACACCGCACTGTAAAGATTGAAAAAAGTGCAGAGCCAGACCCGTCTGCAACTTAATTAGCCAGTTTCCCCTATTTCGATATATCCCCGTTGGCGCATCCCCCCTCAGCGCTGGCGGGGATTCTTTTTGTACTTATATATCCCAAAATAGACCTGTACCACAAATACAAAACGCAGGAGGCAGCCCCATAGGGCGTACCTCCTGCTCCTCTCCCGGGCTGCCACACTCCTCACAGATTTTTATATCCGCACGACGAAGTCAAGTAACACGTTGAGGAGTGCGGATATAAAAATCCATCACCGTATATAATTCGTCTTCACCTTCGCCTCTGCCTCCGGCACTGCCACACCATTGTTCTTTCCGGCTTCGATACATTTTAACATCCATGCCATATTCCGACCTAAAATACGCATCGTCTGTAAACCTTCTTTATCCTGACAGACTTCTTCCGGTGTATTGCCATGCACCATATTCCAGTAATTTGATGAAACAACCGGCATCTGCGCAATCGTAAAATACTTGTTTAACTGGTCAAGTGCCGCAGTTGCGCCGCCGCGTCTGCAGCTGACTACTGCCGCACCCGGCTTGTGTGCCATTGGATAACCTGCATAAAACAATCTGTCAAGGAATGACGTAATCGCCCCTGAAGCCGATGCGTAGTGTACCGGTGAACCGAATACAAAACCGTCTGCATCCTTTGCCTTTAAAATTGCTTCATTTAAAGTATCGTCATTGTATACACACTGATGATTTCCTGTCTTTGCACAGTAACCACAGCCCATACAGCCCTTTACCGGCGCTGTTCCGATATGAAAAATTTCTGTTTCCACACCGTTTCTTTCAAGTTCATCTGCCACCTCTTTTAAAGCCGTATATGTACATCCTTCTTTCTTCGGACTTCCGTTGATTAATAAAACCTTCATAATTCCTCCATTTCTGCCATTCTGGCATCTTTGATTTTGTAAATTTGTAAACAACTGTATTTTACCAATACTATGTGGGAAAGTAAACGGATTATGACAAACATCAGATTACATATTGAATAAATCCGCATGTGAACCGGTATCAACCAAGGTCAGGGTAAGAACATCATTTTCCTTTAAATATATCAGTAACCAATCCGGCTGGATATGGCATTCTCTAAATCCCTGATATTTTCCTTTTAACTCATGGTCACGATATTTTTCCTCCAACGGAATATTCTTCTGTAACATCGTAACCACTTCATCTAATAATTCTAAGTTTAAACCTCTCCTCTTTGCAAGTTTAAGACTTTTCTTAAATTTTCCGGTAAGTATTAATTCATACTGCATTAATCAATATCCTCCAAAGCCTCCGACAAACTGCTATATCTCTTTGTATCAGGGTCTTTACTGATTTTCTTTGCTTCTTCCATTGCTTCTAACACTTCCGGCTTATACTGTGGGAGTTCAACGCTAAACGGTAGTCCACCTCTTAATACACACTGTCTTAAAAAAATATTCATTGCCCCGGACATATCCATTCCCAACTGTGCAAAAAGTTCACTCGCCTGTTTTTTTAAATTCTCATCAATTCTTACCTGTGTCGGTACTGTTGCCATAAAAACACCTCCATTTTTAAATAACATTATTATATGCTGTTTTTATAATTATATTATACGTTTTTGATTTACATTGTCAATCATTTGTATTATTTTTTATAATATCAATTTGGGCTTGATTTTTCCCCTGTCCTGTCCGATATATTAAATAGAAGCAAAAATACTGCAAATGCGTCGCCACGGAGGGCAGTAAAATTTATACCACGCACACCCGGTATGAATTTGAGCAGCGAAAAGGTGTGCAGAAATGAGGTTTATAATGAGTTTAAATGGAATTAATGCAGGTTATGCAGCTACTGCTGCAACAGCGATTGAAAAGGTTCAGAAAGCAGATAAGGCAACAGCTTCTTCTAAAGAATCCGCTTACAAATCCGAAGCCGGTGCTACCTACGAAACAACCGTCAGTGCTTCTTCTAAACGGACAAAAAATGCCGCACTGGTTGCCCAGTTAAAAGCTGATTCAGAAAAACGTTCTGCACAGATGCAGTCCCTTGTTACACAGATGTTCCAAAAACAGGGTATTGCTATCGGTACAGCCGATGATATGTGGAAGGTTCTTGCAAGCGGTAATTTTACTGCGGATGCCGATACGATTGCCCAGGCAAAGGAAGACATTTCCGAAGACGGCTACTGGGGTGTTAATCAGACTTCAGACCGTATTTTTTCATTTGCACTTGCTCTTTCAAACGGTGATGAAAAGCAAATGGAAAAAATGGTAAAGGCTGTGGAAAAAGGATTCTCCCTTGCTACCAAATCATGGGGTCAGGAGCTGCCTTCTATTTCAAGCGATACGCACAGCGCTATTATGGATAAATTTGACAATTGGTTTAAGGAAAACGGCTCTACTGCCACAACTGCCGATTTGCTCAAATAAATCACACATTCAGGCTATGTTTTACGGCAATGCCGCTTCTTATTAAAAATTATAATTTTTAAAATTTAAAACTCCGGCAGCACTTTTAAGACTGTATATTTCCAATATTTCGGGAATACAGTCGTTCTGCTGCCGGAGGTTTTTACTTCTATTACTGTCTTCTCTATTCTGTCAGATTTTCCTTAAATTTTCCTAAAACCATCAGAACCACTATGATAATTAATATAATTTTAATGTACAGGCAGACCTCATAAAAAACACCCGTAATATCTGCCGCAAGAACTACCATAATAAATGCCGAATAAATTACAATGCTTTTCCATTTGTACTTTTTTACTTCTTCATCATCTAATGGTTTATTCTTATTTTCAACCGGTGCAAGCACCGCCATTATTATATATGCACCCAGCAGAATAAACCAGACTGCCACTTTTAAATCATGCACTCTGCAAAATATCCATATGCCGACAGTCAACAGATAGGTCAGTACAAATGCAGCATTGCAGTAAATTAATAAATGAATCAAAGGCTGTCATAATTTTCCCTTCTAATGCAGCATTTTGTATGCAAGCCACCGGCTTTTGAGCATACTGATTTTGTCTGCACTCACTGCAAATTCGTAGTTCTCATGCAGTTGTACCGTTTTCCCCTCAATCGCTGTGACATATTTTAAATGCACCATTCTTCCTCGGCTTATTTTTACAAAATCATGTGCTTCCAGCTCATCTTCAACCCGCATTAGCTTATCCCGCACGCGGATATTTTCGTTCTCCAGCAGTATCACCATATCGTGTCCGTAGATTTCCACCGCATAGACTTTATACAGCGGAACTTCCACGACTGCTGCTCCGCCGCCAAACACAAACCGGCTGTATTTCTGCCCGATGAAGCGCCGGATTTCCTGCCCTGCAATTTGCAAATCGTCCTCTGCATGGCTTTTTCTGATAAACCCCAGCGGTCTGCATACAAAGGCTTCTGTGATATAATGCTCATAATTGGTCATGTATACAACCGCCAGTTGTGAATCCTGCATACTTAACCGTCGTGCCACCTGAAATCCTATGGTATCGCCAAACTCAATATCCATAAAAATAATATCAATTTTATCTTCACGATAACATTTTAAAATCTGTTCCTGATTCAGATAAATGACACACTCAACCGGCTGCGGCAGATGAAAGGTCTGTAATATCAATGCTTTCATTTTTTCCGCATACACTTTATCATCATCACATATTGCAAATCTTACCGCTGTTTCCTGCATTTTTAATTTCCCCGTTTATTATAATTTATTTAAGCTGTACCCATTCCGCATTTAAAATATCTTCTTTCTTTATATAACAGATTGTATCCAGTTGTTTTATAAAAAGATACTTTTCATCTCCAAAATAAACTCCTGTACAGTCTTTTCCGCAGTCTATTTCCCTGATTAAATTAAAACTCCTGTCATACACATAGATTACTCTTTCTATACGGCTCGCTGCGTCTGTCATACTTCCCATTCCGGCATTATCCAAATAAAAATACTGACCGTCATAAGAAATACCGGCAACAAGTATATTTTTATCTGCCTGTACTTCTAAAGTTTCTTTTTGTGTTTTAAAATCATAAACATACAATCCCGTACCACTTTCAAAATAAACCAATGTATCTCCCAGCACAAAATAATCCGATACCTGCTTGTCAATTACTTTTTCCGCTATGCCATTTCCGTAATCATATCTGTATAACCGTTCATCGGCATAATGCGTTTTACTATCCATATCCAGCCGATATTCCATTACAATAAAATACAGATAACCGCCAAAATCTCTTGCTCCTGTAATCGCCGCACCAACTCCACTGTATTCATAGACTGTTGACACTGTATAATCCCCTATTGATATTTTCTTTATTTCCTGAACATGATTTTCACTTCCTCCGGCATTTCCCACGCTGTCATACGCATAAATATCATTTTCATGAAAAACCAATGAAACAGACGAAAATTTGTCCATTGCAAATAAAGCGCATACATCTTCCCTTCCGCTTCCGTCTGAATCTATTTTACACAAATAGCCCATCCCCTCTTTCTTATGGATTACATATAAAAAATCTTTATAGTAATATACCGTTCCAAATTGATATGCCTCTCCTGAAAGTACCGCTCTGCACGCATCCGTTTTATGGGTACATTCCGGCAGTGCGCATAACACAACTCCATTTTCATTTTCTACCTGTGTATAATACAATCTTATCTTTCCGTCTGCATCATATTGTGTATAATAATATCCTCCATTTCCAGCCGCAATGTGATGTGTGTCTGTATTCCAGCTGCTTTGCGTGTCCGTTACACCGTCTTTAATTTCCGATGCTGAATGATTGTTTTTAAATACATATACATATGTGGCAATTCCCCCTAAAAATACTACCGCCACCACAATGCCTGTTATAAATGCTATTTTTTTCTTTTTCATACTTTTTATTCCAGTTCTTTCCACTCCTATGCCGTCAGAATGTCAGCTTTAACATCAATCCGTCACCCGCAAAATCTCCCCGCCGTCAATTTCATACACAATTTTACAGCACGCTTCCACCTGCTGTTCTATATGGCTGGTCATCAGCAGTGTTCCGCCGTTTTCAACAAATGCTTTTAAAATGTCTTCGACCTTTTTTACCGACTTTTTATCCAGTCCGTTCATCGGCTCGTCTAAAATCAACACCTGTGGCTTTTCCATCACTGCCTGCGCAAGTCTTAACTTCTGCTTCATTCCGACAGAATATTTTCCAACCTTTTTATTTCTGTCTTCATATAAATCAAATTGTTTTAAAACCTCTATAATCTCCGCTTCTGAAATTTTCTTTTGGATTTCCGCAAGAATTTTTAAATTTTCAAGACCGGACAAACTGTTTATAAACTCCGGTTCTTCGATGACAATTCCTGCATCATCAATAAAATCCTGCTCTTTTCCGATAATTTTTCCCCGGTAAATGACCTGTCCTTCTGTCAAAAGGGAGTATCCACACAACGTCTTAAAAAAGACACTTTTTCCGCAGCCGTTTGGTCCTACAAATCCGTAACTATTGCCCTTTTCAAACTCCATGCTTACATTTTGAAATATCAGCTCATTTTTAAATTTCTTTGTTCCATTTTCTATCTTTAAAATCACTTCGCCCATATATACCCTCATTTCCAAATCTAAACAAATCTGCTGCAAAACGGCACTCCGTCTGCTCTTACGGTAAGACCGCCGCACCGTTTCTCTGTCTTAGCACAAATCCATTGTTTTTATCTTTTTTCTCACAACAAGTTCTGTTACCGTATTCAACACGATTAATATTAAAATACCGCACAGGCTTTCCACCGCGCCTGTAATGCGTCCGAACAAAGCAATCCCTGCCAGCCCTGTGGCAACAAGCAGTACCGCATACAGACTGCCATGCAGGACTTTGCTTTCGCAGTGGTTCAGATACCCCTTTTTCCCATACCGATGCAGTTTCATTGAACGGTATTTTCCGGATTCATGCTGTAGAAATAAAAATATGACCAAATAAACTGCCATATAAAATACAAACACACTGATGAACCAGAACTGCCGCGTAAAAAAGTCGTGTGCATAATTTTCACTGTCCAAAATACATTGTAATAATGTACTGTCTGCTGCCGGACCGGATTTTTCCAGTGACACTCCAAGCAGAAATACATTCCAAAGCGCCGCCCACACCGCACACAGGCTTCCTATGTATTTAATATATTTTTTTGATAAACATTTTTTCATCACCGAATCTTCCTATCCTGTCTATAGGGCAGATATGCCAGTCCTATGACAATAAGAACGCACAATCCGTAATTTATCACGGTTCTTGGCGCTGCAATCCATTTCCACCTATAGTATGCCGTATCCAATATAAATGGCTGGATAAACGGTCTGCCTGCCATAAATTTTAATACACAGATAAACAAATACAGCACTAATGCCCCTGCTGCGCCTTTTTTCCCCAGCAAAATTCTTAAAACCAGCTGCAAAAATCCGATGATAAGCAGATTCACATAACTGATAATCAGAAATTTTATCATTGCACCGCATGATACAAAAAATCCACGGTCAAATACCGCGGAGGCAGCGCCTGTAATCATTCCTGCCGCAAAAAATACTGCCAGATAGACACATGCTGACATCATCTGATTTTTCATATATTGAATATATAAATTCTTAACAGAACGATACCTGTAAATCGACATTGCCGTTAATTCATTCATTTTATCTGCCATTAAAAATATATAGCACCCATACAGAACCAGCGGAGAATACAGTCCATCTGTAAATGCCATTCCGCCAAAGTCATAAATGGCATATGCTATAAAAATAAACAGTACAATGAAATATTTTTTGTTACGCATTTATTTTTTCCTCTTTTTTAAAGAAAATAATCAGCAGACCGCAGGATAACAGTACCGGTAAAATAAGTGAATCCATTGTCTGTAATGCTGTTCTTATCGTTGGATTATGATATACATAACCGTAAAATCCGTACAGGAATGTTGGTTCAAATTTTCCGATAAACCATGCAAGTCCTGCCTGCTGTTTTAAAAATGTGCACCGGAAAAATTCCAATACAATCTGTGTTCCCCAAAAATATCCCAGCATCCAAAGCAATGCCTGATAGCTTTTCTTACAATACAGTGCAATCACACAGCCAAACAATGTATAAACAAAAGTTCCCATTAATATAGAAGGAATCCCCTGAACCATATAATACAAATACGGACTTGCCGCACTAAAACCCTCACCAAAAATGCCGTCAAATGTATTTCTCGGTATATATTCCATGCGGTTTCCCATAATGCAGTACCCGATACTCAGATAGAAGATATAAATAATGTAATACCACAACGCATTTATCCACGAATACTGAAAAATCGTTGAAAGAATTACCTTCTTCTGGCTTTCTCCCCGGACATATCGAAACGTAAATAATCCGTTCTTTTCCTGATAAAACAAAATCAGCACAGCAAGCATCAGAATGAACATAATCGTTGTTGTGTATCCCTGTATATTCATATATTCGCTCAGATACATACTGCTCTCCAACATATCGTGGCGTACCTGTTCTGCCTTTTGAGCATTATAATCAACGGAATTTTTATTATAATTAAACAAAATTTCAACTATTCCTGATGAAAATCCCCAATATATGAGCATACTCAATAACGAAACCGTCATTTGTATAACCCGGAATTTTCCAAATGCCCTGTATTTTGTCAGCTGCACTGCTTTCCCCTCCTCTTATGTATTTCCTGATTTTCACCTTAATTTAAATACATCAATTTACAATAACATAGCCTGCGATAACAATTACCTGATTATTTTTGATGATATATGCTATATTTCTATTACAAATCAACAAGTCTTGAACTGCACCTTTTTTTGTGTGTTTACTCCAGTTCTTCCCACTCCTGCGCCGTCAGAATATCAGCTTTGGAAATATAAAATACCTTGTCACCGCTTTCTGCAAATAGATAATCCGCATCACCGTAGTACAGCTTCATATTGCTCTGCATATTGATTTTGTTGCATACATTTCCGTCGGTATCCAATACATAAACCACTCTGTCTATTGCACTTTTGGCATCTGTGGCACTGCCGATGCCGCCATTTCCCATATACAGATACCTGCCGTCAAATGACAATGAAGCAACGGCAATCATGGCATCTGCCTTATATATCAGTTTCTGTTCTGATGAATCCAGCCTGCACTGATACAGCCCCTCTCCGATAACATAGTAATATAAAATGTTATTCTGCAAATCTACATAGTAATCCGATATGTTTTTGCCCTCTGCTACTGTCTGTACCGTTCCTGTGTCATAATCATACGCATACAGTTGATACTGAAACGACTGCTTCAACGTATCTTTGTTAATTTCATATGTTCTGACTTTAAAAAATAATTTATTGCCAAAGCTTCTTGCCCCGGAAATTGCACTTCCCGTACCGCGGTAAGTGTATATATCTTCACTTTTCTTTGTGTCCAGTTCAACTTTTTTAATCGTTTCATCCTGTTCCTGCTCACTGCCTGCATGTCCCGTATGGTCATACACATATGCCGCATTATCATGAAAAACCATACTGACAGATGTCACATTTGCATTTGGAAACAATTCACAGATTTCCTCTCTTTCATTGCCGTCCGGCTGGATTTTTGTCAGCACACCCATTCCGTTTTTTACTTTTATCATATAAATGTTTCCTTGATAATAATGAACCGGCGATGACAGATATTCTGATGTCAGAAAAAAGGCATTACACTGCACATCGCCATGATTACATTCTGCCTTACTGCACACCGCAATAGACCTTTGCACGCTCTCATCATAAAAATATAGGCACATTCCCTTTGATTTCATCTGCAAATAATAATATCCGCCCTCCGCTTTGGCAATACCGTGTACATCTGTATTCCAACTGCTCTCCTCATTTTCACCGGCTGACACCGTATCTGTCCGGATATCCACCGTTACCGCATCATCTTTGACTTTGTTGCGGTTCAGAAACCATATTCCTGCCACAACAACACAAGCTGCTATACAGATACCACCGATAATATAGCTTATTTTTCTTTTTGACATAAAATCAGCCCCTTTACATTTAACAGTAAAATTTTTGCACCTAACCACTATATGTATACTTGTCTTCTGCCGGGATTCAATCCGGTTATACCAGCTGTATTTCATAAAAGATAAGATACCCCACACTGTACGCGCTTGACGACTTTATCTTTGCATACTTTGTGACCGTTGTACCGTCTTCATATGTAATGTCCGCACTTATGATTACCTTCTCCAAGGCTTCTATCAATAACTGCTGTTCTTCCAAGGCGCTCTGGCTTTTGGCCTCTGAGTATAAACGTAAATATAAAGTTTCCGTACTTTCCGGCAAAAGCTTTACTGCGGCATTGTCATCATAAATAATTTCACGATATGACGTCGGCAGTTTTTCGTCCTCACCTTTTGCATACAAAGCCCCCGGTATATTTTCAACCGTATATGAAATCTCTTTTACATTTTCGTCTTCCATAAAAAGCTTCTGAATATCCAGATATGTCACCTGATATTTCTTCTCACCAAATGAATTTGCAATGGAATACACAGTTGTCTGCATACTTTTTCCGTCATAAAGCGCCTTTTCGTCTTGAAACTGTCTGTCATTACAGATTTCTTTCACCTCATATCCTTCGGTTTTAATATAATGATACTGATTTCCGTTTTCATCATATAAATATTCCTGTGACTGTTCTGTACTATTTTCTGCCGCCGTTTCAGTTATATTTACATAGGACTGTTCTTTTGTTTTCTGCGTACAGCCTCCTGCCAGCCCCGCTGTTACCCCTAAAATCAGCATTAATTCAACAATTTTTTTATTTTTCATACACCTCTCCGTTTCGCAGGCATTTTTACTCTAGTACCTGCCACTGTCCCCGCGCAAATTCTGTTTTCTTCATATATGTCAGCTTCATTGCCTGCTGTTGTTCATCTGCTACAATCTGTTCGGCAAAAATATAATCCCCATTTCCAAACAACATATATCCTGCTTTGTTAATCGGAAGTTCATATAAAACAGTTCCATCTGTTGCAAGAACAGCACATTTTCGTGTGAGTTCTGTTTTTTCATTTGATTTTGCATAGGATACCCATTCGCCATTATACAGATACAAATATTTTCCATCATAAGACATCTCTGCAATACCCATTTCTTTTCCTGCATCATAGAGTTTCCGGGTCCGCTCTGTTTTTATATCATACACATACAAGCCGTCTGCATATGCGAAATAATAAATTTGCTCCTGTTCTTCATCGACCGCATATGACGTAATCTCTGCATCTATTATTTTTCCGGATTGTCCGGTCTGATGATTGTACGCATACAGTCCCTGATAGGTATAGGTCCATTCCTGCCCCGACTCATTTTTATTAATTGTCAGACCGGATAATAAAAAGAACATCGTATTTCCGTAATTTTTTACACTGTGAATTGCACCGCTTACACTATTCCACTCTACAACACGCTCCTGTGATTTACCGTCTAATGTGTATCTTGTAATTGTTTCGGTATGTTCTTCACTGCTCCCCTGATTTCCCGCACTGTTATACACATAAACGGCATTTTCATAAAATACCAGCTTGGTATTGGAGGTTCCGTCATAGTCATATACCTTGGTAATTCTTTTTCGTTCACTTCCGTCCGGACTAACCTGAATCAGATTTCCTTCTGTCCCCAGCAGATAAAGGAAGCCATTATAATAATAAATCTGAAATCCCGAAGCGTATTCTGCCGCCTGCGCCGTCCTGTCATAATAACGCACATCTCCGAAATACGCATTACACGCCGCATTATCATGGTTACAGTCTGCTTTTGCACACAGCTTTATGCTCTCCTGCGTGTCATCGTCCCAATACATCAGATACAACGGTTCTTCCGGTGTCAGATAATAATATCCGTGTTCCCCTCTCGTAATGCACTGTATCTTTGTTCCCCAATATGCCTGATAATCCGTTTCGTCATCTTTTAATGCCTCTAACCGCATCGGCTGTTCTAATGCTGTATTCCCCACCGTAGTAATATTGGTTGTTACATTTTGCTGGTTCTTTGTCCCACAGCCTGTCAATGCTATACCGCATAAAAGAATTGCCGTGCCTGTTTTAAATATTGTCTGAAAATGCTGTTTTTTCATCACGTTCTCCTTTCTGCCCCTATTTGTACAAATTCAATGTCCTCGATAAAACTATCACAGCCGGAATCATCATTGTCATAAAATCTTTCATCCCACTGCACATGATTAATACAAAAATGCTGTATACTACAATCATACCTACCATAAATTTTGCTAAATTTTTATCCTTATCAGGAATTTTTGCCTTTTCTTTCCTTATTTTTATAATCTGTACAGTGATTAAAATACACGATATGCCCCAAAAAATCAGCAGTACAAGTTCCCGAACTGACATTATTCATTTTCCTCTGTTTCATCTTCTACAACTTTTCCGTCTTTAATTCTTAATATTCTTGCCGTCTGCGGCAAAATGCCGTAATCGTGTGTTGCACAGACAATAGTCGTATTTTCCTGTAATTCCGAAAAAATTTTCATAATTTCCTGTGCCGTGTGGTGATCCAGTGATGCTGTCGGCTCATCTGCAAATAAAATCCGCGGCTTTTTTACAACTGCCCTTGCAATCGCAACACGCTGACGCTCCCCACCGGACAATTTATACGGCTTCTGATTTATCAAATCTTTTAATCCCAGCCGCTCCAATAAATCTTTTGCCTGCTTTTCAACATTTTTCTCATAGCTTGCCGTACAGACATTTTCAAGCACCGTAAGATGCGGAATCAGAAAATGATGCTGAAAAACAAATCCAAAATTTTCATACCGGATTTCATTTTTATTTTTTGCCTCGGAAATCATTACATCATCTAAATATATTTCTCCCGCTGTCGGTGTCTTTAATAATGAAACGATATATAATAATGAACTTTTCCCCGACCCGGAAGGTCCGAGTAAAGATACAAACTCCCCACTATGTATGTCAAAGGACACATTTGAAAAAATAGTTCTTTTGGTTCTTCCGTCGATATATTCTAAATCAATATTTTTTACACGCAGCATCTTCTTACCTCATTTCTATAATGGCTATTAAATCTTTTTTGGCAAATTTTAATATTGTTACAAGAATGGTTACAACTACAAAAACTACCATTACAATGATTGTATAAAGCAGTGATTGAATTGAAACAATCGACAACATCTGTCCCATTGGTTCAAAAACAGATTTTGCAACCAGTGACAAAACTCCATAAGAAAGTATCAGCCCCAATATCCATGAAACAAAAACCAGCGCCATAATTTCTGCAATAATATTTTTAAATAACCAGCTCTTTTTATACCCAATGGCATATAAAATTCCAAATTCCTCCATTCTGTCATTATAGATCGTTTCAAGAACAATGCAGACCGCGGCAGAAATGCTCACAGCGATTACAATGACAATAACAAACATTAAAAATTTGATACTGCTTATATTCTCTTGAAGCGTTTCTTTTGCATACGACAATGTCATCGCCGCTGTTTCATCGTGTCCCATTGTATCCAGCATGTTATTCATTGTATCTAAATCTGTTTTCGGTGTAACAAGCAGTCCAAATGTGGTATTTTTAAAATCCAGTCCCAGTTCTTCCAATTCTTTCTGCCTGTAGCTTTTTGTCCCAAAAGCCATATAACTGTCCCCTGAAAATGCCCCTGTAATCATATATTTTCCGTCAATCTGTTCTCCTTCATCGACTGCACTGCCAAATGTATCCCCAACGGATAAACCTTTATTTTTCAACATGTCTTCGTGCATAATCAGTTCGTAACTGTTTTCCTCCGGCAGTCTGCCCTCTGTTACCGTCAGCGAAAAATCATCAAATATTTCTCTGATATCCGCTTCTTCCATAAATGCGACATAACCGCTCGTTGTTCCGAAAATATTGTTAATGACCGTATACTCCAGCAGTATCGGGTACGCATTTTCCACGCTGTCATCATTTTTAATTTTTTCTACCGTTTCATTCTGCAAAAATGAAGACCCACCTACCGGATATACAAATGAAAAGTCATTCAGACATGCAATATTGGAATATTCGACTGTTGAAAAGATAGACTGCACCAGCGATGTCACAAAATAGATTGAAAACACCGTAAGTGCCATAACAAAGATTAAAGAAATCCCCCGCCGTTTATTGGATAAGTAGTATTTAAACATATTTTTCATTTGCATTTTCCCCCTCATAACTTTTTTACTATTTTCGTCTTCTCATCAATTTTAGCCTTCAAACAGATAAAATCCTGTGCCACCATACGATCATAGCCAATAACTTTTTCGTCTTTCATCAATTTACATACGACAACAAGTGCTTTTGAAGTATATACTTCATCTTCAACTTCAATATGATTTATTTCAGAATAACAAATCTTAAATCCACCGGAATAGTAATAATCTTCATCAAACATAAATAGCATTATAAAATATGACATATGACCAACAGTTAATGCGCCCCATATGAGCAATGCAACATTATAGTCAAGCTCATAAAACAAACTGAATATGATAAAAAAAGCAGAAACCAGAAGGGCTGCTAAAGACAGATATCTATGATAAAAAATACATTTTTGACCATATTCATTTACTATTGCGTTGTCTTGAAGCCGAATAATATCAATAACCTCAAAAATATAATACCACGAACCTATGAATTCCATGAGTGATGCATAAAACCCCCTATTCTCATGTATCGCAATAATAAAATGCATCTTATATACAATAACAAGTGTCAGCAAAGCCAATATTCCACATATAAGCAGATCCCGTTTATTTTTCTTATAATATTCATAATACTTTTTATAATGATTCTTTTTCATGATTTATACCCATTTATCTGCTGCTGCAACATTACCTTAAATAACACTCCATATATCAAAAATTTTCAAATCAGCAATTATCCGCTTTCAAAATACCACTGTACCCCAATATTAAAGCAATTATCATAATAACCAAATTGATAATCAATGCACCATTTTGAACGTCCTCTTTCAATACAAATTTTAAAATAATCAGCACAATATTGGCAGCCACGCTTAAATTTCCCCTGCTTCTTTCATTTTATTTCATCAACTATCCACATAAGCTTTATTTTTTATTCATCCCACCTACAATCCCCTTCAAATTATTTCTAATACAACAATATGTATCACAAAAACAGCCTGTTTTTCAAGACACATGACGTACTTTGTCGATATTCCGACGTACTTTGCATATTTTCACATATTTTACGACTTGTAGCTTTTCAATTTTATATATGAAGATATACCTATTAATATAAAGGTCAGTAATATAATTGCTATTTTAATTCTGATAAAAACTGTATTATAACTTTTTATCTCAATTAAGATTGATGAAATAATTATCATTAACGTAGTCCCTGCATATATCCTTTTACTCATCTTATTCACACTTTCTATCTTCTCTCATGCCTAACAATAAAAATCCTACTGCCGTATCTACATATAAATCTTTTAAATCATGACAGAATAATTGATAGAAATTCAAATAATCTACCGTAAATCCCCACAAAGCAGAATCTATCACTGATGCTGTCATTGCTGTTAAAAACATTATATACGCATAGGCATAGTATTGATTTTTTTGTTTCCATTTTATATAAACAACGGTGACAGCACCAAATATCAATATTTTCTGTATAATTATCACAGCCGTCTGCATATGGATATTAAAAAAACTATATAACGCCGACTGCTCCCGATTTAATACCATTTGTATACGCAGTGCTTTTCCGATAAGATTTATGTCCGGCTGATACTGGTATATTATTACCTTTATAAGCTGGTCTGCCAATACCGCAAACACTACATATGCAATTAATTTTTTCTTCTTTTTCAGCAGATTCTGCTTCATCATCGTTTTAAATATCCCAATACTAATGCCTCCGCTGACCGCAATATATGCCAGACTGCTGATAATCTGCCACACCCCGCCAAACCGGTATGCCCGCCATAGTACAAATATCACGGGAAATATTAAAAAGTACCACATCACTATCTTCCTCACATTATTTTTTCTTTCTATCCTCTTTTATTATCCAAATTGTTGCCAATATATCTATCACATAAATAAAAGTGTCCTTAAATATCGATTCTCCCTTGTAACCATTTATTATCAAAACAGAAATATTTATTATAACTAAAATTCCTATAATTACAATCAGCTGTGTTTTACTGTTTTTGTTCATTGATGCTTCACCTTATTTTTAATAAAACATGAAAACATCGCTTGACAAGGGCACACAGAGAAAAACAACTGAAAATGAGCTGCCAAGCCTTACACAATGCACCGCCTAACAGGACATAGGCGGTGTTTTTGTATGCAGACAGCGTTTTCTCTGTGTGCCGAAATGGGCCAGCCGTGCGGCGTGGCCTAAATTCTTGTCAAGGAGGTTATTCGTGTCATGGCAGAAGAAAACAAGCATCCCCCTACCACGGAGGAACAGGCCCCGCCTGAAATGCCGGGAAAGGCCCCGGAAATGGAGCAGGCCGAGATCCCTGATGTGGGCGGTGCCCCCGCTCCGTCCGCAAAGGTGATCGACCTTTCCGCTGTGCGTTCTGCGCCGGAAAAGGACGCTCCGCCGGACATCCCCAAGGAACCGGAGGCCCCGCCCGTTTCCGTCACCGAGTACAGCAAGCAGGAATGGGAAAAGCCCATGCCGGAGCCGGAGAAGCCCAAGCCCAAACGGGGCCGCCCTGCAAAAGCTGAAAAAGCTGCGCCTGCCGAGCCGGGGGCCAAGAAAGAGGAAAAGGCGGAAAAGCCCCGCCGTGGCCGTCCGCCCAAGGCGGAAAAGACAGCCCCGGAGCAGACCGATCCGCCCAAGGCTGGCAAGACCCATGCGGCCCCCGAAGAAAAGGCAGCGCCCCCGGCCCCGGAAGTGCCGCCTACGCCCCGTGACGCTACCAGAGGTGAAAAAGAGGAAATCGTCTATCTTGACCTTTCCGACCTGCACCCGTTCAAGGATCATCCTTTTGGTGTCCGTGACGATGCGGAAATGAAATCTCTGGTGGAGAGTGTCCGCAACGGCGGCGTCAACCAGCCCGCGCTGGTACGTCCCCGTGAGGGCGGCGGCTATGAGATCATCGCGGGCCACCGCCGCCAGATGGCCAGCCAGCTTGCCGGGTATCGCAATATGCCCTGTATCGTCCGCAATATGACGGACGATGAGGCCATTCTCGCTATGACGGATGACAACCTCCGTCAGCGCGAAACGATTTTGCCCAGCGAAAAGGCCCTGTCCCTGAAAATGCAGTATGAGGCCATCAAGCATCAGGGAGCGCGTGGCGACAGCGCCGAGGCTGGAAAGCTCTCTCTTGAAAGCGTGGGCCAGCGCAACGGCATGAGCGTGAAAACCGTACAGCGGTATATCTGGCTCAATGATCTTGTGCCGGAATTGAAGCAGACGATGGATGACGGAAAGCTGTCTTTTACCCCGGCTGTGGAAATTTCCCGCGTGCGCCCCAAGCACCAGAAGTATATCGCCGTGTCCATTGAGGGCCAGCAGGCTTCGCCCTCCAAGGGTCAGGCAAAGCGGCTCCGTGAGCTGGACAAGGAAAACAAGCTCTCCCCGGACGTGATCGATGGTATTTTGTGTGAAGAAAAGAAAAAGGAGGATCGTGACGTGATCATTACTGGCGCTGAACTGGAAAAGTTTTTTGGCAAGGAGGCCACGCCCCGGCAGATGAAAGACCAGATCATGACGCTGCTGGAGGACTGGAAAGAGCGGCAGCCGCCCGAGCTTGCCAAGCCCGACAAGAAAATGGATATGGAGAAGTAACGACCTCTGGCCACTATGACCAGAGGCTTTTTGCTGCCCCGATAGGATATGGCTCTTGCGGTTATATCCCCCGTCGCCGCCCGTAATTGAGCACAGGCGGGAGCGGGCTGTCAAGGGGGCTTCGCCCCGCCGTATGCGGCGGCTTTGCCCTTGACCGCCTGCCCCGGCTGTGCTTTTTCTCCGGCAAGCGGCGGGGGCATATCCTCCAGAGCCGCCCCCTTTTCCACGATTGGAAAAGGGCGGGGGAAAAGGTTGACCCACTACATTATATAAAAACGGAGGTTTTCACAATGAAACGACCCCTTGCGTATATCACCGCCGCGTGGAGCGGCGACCCCTGCGAGGCGACGGAGCAGGCCGCCAAGTATTGCCGTGCTGTCTATGAGGCGGGCTTTTCGCCCATCTGCCCCACGCTCTATCAGCCCCTTTTCCTGAACGACGCCGTTCCCGAGGAGCACAAGAGCGGCATCGACATGGGCCGTGACCTGCTTCGCCGCTCTCATGTGCTGGTGGTGTGCGGCAGTATCTCCACGGAAAGCATGAAAAACGATGTGGCTGTTGCTCAGCGGCTGGGGATCACGGCAACCACGCTGGACGGCATCCTGACCGTAAAGCGTCAGGGCCGCCGCTGATATGAACGAGATCCGGCTGGGGAGCCTGTTTGACGGGATCGGCGTGTTCCCGCTGGCGGCGGTGCGCTGCGGTATCGTGCCTGCATGGGCCAGCGAGATCGAAAAAGCCCCTATCTCCATCACGAAACGCCACTTTCCCGGTATGGCGCATTTAGGAGATGTGACAAAGCTGAATGGCGGCGACATTCCGCCTGTCCACATCATCACCTTTGGCTCACCCTGCCAGAACCTCTCACAGATCGGCAACAGGGCCGGTCTTGCCGGGGAAAAATCCAGTCTGTTCTTTCATGCGATCCGTATTATCCGTGAAATGAGGGAGGCGACAAATGGTATATTTCCAGCAATCGCTGTTTGGGAGAACGTCATGGGAGCGTTTTTTTCAAATGACCGGATGGACTTTAGAGCCGTGCTCTCAGCGTTCACAGCCGCCGATATTTCAATGCCTGCTTCTGGAAGATGGGCAGGAGCCGGAATGGTGCGAGGGCATACGCCCGATCTCGCATGGCGGCTCATGGATGCCCAGCATTGGGCAAGCCCCCGATTGGCACGACGGCAGCGCGTCTTTGTTGTGGCAGACTTTGGAGGACAATGTTCCCACGAAATACTTTTTAAGCCCCGCGCAGTGCAGTCAATTTCTGCGTCTGGCGGAGATTGCTGGCTGTCCGCCGCCTGCGGAGATCGAGGCTCTTTTATTGAAGCAGGGCGGCGTGTACCGATCACCCGACCCTTTCAATGCTACCGTATGCGGGCATCGGCAAAGGAGCGGACAACGGAGGCGTTCCGAAACAGCTTCGGATTGCCAACTGACCCTTTTCCCACTCTGTTAGCCAGCGCGGTAAGTCCCTTTGCCTTTTGGTATGAGGACGATCCTGCCGGGGGCTGTGTCCGCTTTCCCACGGAAAGAGAATGTGAACGGCTCATGGGGCTGCCGGAGGGCTGGACAAAGTGCGGCGCGGATGGTGAGGAAATCCTGTCCGCCCACCGTTACCGGGCGCTGGGAAATGCTATCGCGCTGCCCTGCGCCGAGTACATTGTGCGCGGCATATACGATGTTCTGACAAGGAGGTGCTGAAAATGTCATCCCTGTTTGAAGCCTACATTACCAACCTCGGCAAATACAACGAGGGGCGGCTTGTGGGCGAAACGCTGAAATTCCCGGCCACCACGGAGGAGGTGCAGGCCCTTTTGAAGCGCATCGGCGTGGATGGGGTACGGTATGAGGAAATCTTCATTACCTCATTTGACGGTGATGTGTTGGGCCTGTATGACCATTTGGGCGAGTATGAAAGCATTGACGAGCTGAACCATCTGGCTCATGTGCTGTCTGACCTTGACCAGAGCGACATTGAAAAGTTCGAGGCCGTCATTGACAGCGGCGAATACACGGGCAGCGTCCATGACCTGATCAACCTCGCACAAAATCTGGATTGCTATGACTTCTACCCCGGCATTGACAGCGAGGAGGCGCTGGGTCGGGTCTACATTGAGGAAATGGAAATGCTGGATGTGCCGGATGATGTGCTGCCCTACTTCGACTTTGAAGCCTACGGGCGGGACGCACGGATCAACGACGGCGGCCATTTTGCACCCGGCGGCTATGTGTTCAATAACGGCGGAAAATTTGTTGAGCGGTATCACGGGATGGAGGATATTCCCCCGGAGCACCGTATTTTTGCCTATCCCAAGCTGAATATCCGGGAGCAGATGGCGGCGTATCAGGAGGTCATAGACCGTTCGGCGCTGAACGAGGAAAAGCAGCGGCTTCCCGCCAGCCGCGAGGACAGGTAGGCCGCTTCTGGTCACGGTGGCCAGAGGGCAAAGGAGGTGTAAGCTATCGTCGGAGATGAAGTGTCCCGGCAGACCATCGCCGTCAGCGTCAAGGCGTCCAAGCTGACCGCCCGTGCGCTGGCCTATGTGGTGGCCGCCGTGGGCCGGAAGATTGCCAAGGAGCACCGCAAGGCACAGACGCCCCACGGCAAGCAGAGTGTGCGAAAGCTCATGGGCCACGGCGGGGATACCCACGCCATCGAGGTGGACACGCCCAAGCTGTTTGACAAGGTGGCCCGGAAATGGGGCGTGGACTATGCCATCCGCCGTGTGGGAGAGGAAAAATATCTGCTTCTGTTCAAGGCACGGCAGGCCGACGCCATCACGGGCTGCTTTGCCGAGTATTCCCGTTTGGAGCTGAAACGGGCTAAGTCCCGGCAGACGCCGATCCGGGAGCAGCTCCGGCAGGCGGAGGAACAGGTGAAAAAGCAGCCCCAGCGGGAGCTGACAAAGGAGGCGGCGCATGGCGACAGATAAAATCAGGAAGTATGTTCTTCCGAATATCCCGTACCTGTTCATCGGCTGGTTTTGCCTGAAAATCGGCACGGCGTACCGTCTGGCCGCTGGTGCGGGCTTCGGGGAAAAGCTGCTGGGGCTGGGCCAGACCATCGGCGCGGCCTTTGGCAGCTTTGCCCCCGGCCTTGCCCCGCTGGATTGGTTTGTCGGCATTGTGGGCGCAGTCGGCTTCCGGCTGCTGATCTACTGCAAGGCGAAAAAAGCAAAGAAATTTCGCCGCGATGCCGAGTACGGCACAGCCCGCTGGGGAAACGAAAAGGACATCAAGCCGTTCATTGATTCCAAGTTTGAAAACAATATGCTGCTGACCGCCACGGAACGGCTCACCATGAATACCCGTCCCCAAAATCCCGCCAACGCCCGCAACCTCAATTTCTGCGGCATCGGCTCGTCCGGCTCGGGCAAGACCCGCTTTTGGCTCACGCCGCAGCTCCTGCAAGCTCATTCTTCCTATGTGGTGGTAGACCCCAAGGGCGGTGTGCTGGGGCAGGTCGGCTCGTTTTTGCAAAAACGGGGCTACAAAATTAAGGTGTTCAACAGCATAGACTTTTCCAAGTCCATGCACTACAACCCTTTGTCATATATCCGCAATGAGGCCGACATCCTGAAATTCGTGAACGCCCTGATCACCAACACCAAGGGCGAGGGCAAGGAGGGCGATCCGTTCTGGACGAAAGCGGAAACGCTTTTGTACTGCGCCCTGATTGCCTATATCATTTTTGAGGGGCCTGCCGAGGATCGGAATATGAATACGCTGGTGGATATGATCTCCGGCATGGAGGTCAAGGAGGATGACGAAAACTATAAAAACGCCGTGGATTATATGTTTGATGGTCTTGCCAAACGCAAGCCGGATTGCTTCGCCGTGAAGCAATACCGTAAATTCAAGCTAAGCAGCGGCAAGACGGCCAAAAGCATACTTATTTCCTGCGGCGCACGTCTGGCCCCCTTTGACATCCCCCAGCTTCGGGAGATCATGTCCTATGACGAGCTGGAGCTTGACCGCATGGGAGATCGCCGGACGGCGACATTCTTCTGCATCAGCGATACGGACAGCACCTACAATTTCCTTGTGGCGCTGGCCTTTTCGCAGATGTTCAATCTTCTGTGCGAACGGGCGGACAATGTCCACGGCGGCAGGCTGCCCCATCATGTGCGGGTGCTGTGGGACGAGGCGGCCAACACCGGGCAGGTGCCAAACTTGGAAAAGCTGGTGGCGGTCATCCGTTCCCGTGAGATCAGCCTGTGCCTGTTGTATCAGCAGCTTGCCCAGTGCAAGGCCATCTACGACAAGAACGCGGAAACTATTCTCGGCAACATGGATAGTGTGCTGTTTCTCGGCGGACGCGAAAGCTCCACCATCAAGGAAATTTCGGAGAACTGGCTGGGAAAGGCCACCATCTCTATGCAGACCGAGGGACGCTCACGGGGTCAGTCCGAAAGCTACAGCCAGAATACCCAGCGGCTGGGCCGGGAACTGATGACCCCAAGCGAGCTTGCCACCATGCCCGGAGATCGGTGCATTTTGCAGCTTCGGGGCCTGCCGCCGTTCTACTCCAAGAAGTACGATTTGAAACAGCATCCAAACTACAAATACACCGCCGAGGCCGACAAGGTGAAGAACGCTTTTGACCTCGACAGCCTTGTGACACGGCGGATGGACAAGCTCAACCCCAACGAAGCCTATACCGTTTACAAGGTGGACGTGCCGGACGAGGCGCTCACAGGCGAGGACGAGGACATCCTCAACTATGACGACCTCGACGACCCGGACGCCTTTGTATAACCTCTGGTCACGGTGTCCAGAGGAGTAGCTGCCGCCAGAAATGGCGGCTTTTTTCATGGCCGGAAACATCCCGGAGAAATGGAGGACTTATGCAGTTTTTTGCTTCTGCCGTTACTACCCTGCAAACTCTCGTCGTGGCGCTGGGCGCCGGTCTTGCCGTGTGGGGCGTGGTCAATCTGCTGGAGGGTTACGGCTCGGATAACGCAGCGGCCAAAAGCCAGGGCATCAAGCAGTTTATGGCTAATTAAAGGGAACAAAAAGAAAGGAAAAGCACAATCCAGACGGTATCAGCGGCAGGATACAAGAATAAATTGTGATTACACAAGATTGGTGTTATAATAAGAGAAAAGTTCCTGCCGGGGCAGCCGCCCCGGTGGTATGGGTAGAAAGGCAGGAAAACAATATGCACATCAGCTATAAACCACTCTGGCACACACTGTTAGAGCGTGATATGAGAAAAGAAGATTTAAGGCTTGCCGCTGGTATGACAACGAATATGATTGCCAACATGAGCAAAGAGGGAAAGCACATCAGCATGGACACATTAGCCCGTATCTGTGAAACGCTGAATTGTGAGATTACCGATGTGATTGAGTTAGTACCAGACGAGCCTGCTTCCACAGGAGGTAAGGAACATGAGCGAATTGAAACCAAGAATAACGGAAAACGGAATTGATTATATCCTTGTCGGAGATTACTACATCCCGGACTTGAAACTGTCGGAAGAACGCCGCCCCATCGGAAAGTATGGACGGATGCACCGGGAATATTTAAGAGAAGTCCACCCAGCCAGATTGAACACATTGATACTGACCGGAGAATTGTGGACATATCTTGCAGACCTGAACGAACAGGCACAGGAACGGTTAGACACTATCATGGAGCAGATGAAAGCTGCCGAGGGCGTGACCGAGGACTTGAAGCGTACTTCTCAAATGGAATGGGTGCAGCGTTGCAATAACATTCACAACCGGGCAGAAGAAATTATTTTGCATGAGATGGTTTATTCATAAACGGTATGTCAGAATGACAATTACAAACTGAAAGCTGAAGGAGAGGAAATTTATGAACAAAACCTTAACCCATAGTATGAAATCCTATATAACAATTTTTTTGGTTGGTATTTTAGTCGGATGTATTTGCAGGCTTACAGATTATTGCCCAGCTGATACATTATGGAGTTTTTCGTCAATTCAAACACTATTGGGATTTTGGATTATTACCAATACCATCATTGTTTTAGCAAGTACTTCAAACATTTGTGCAGGGATTAGTTCGTTTTTATATATGTTTGGAATGACATTGAGTTTCTATGGATTACAAGCAATATTAGGAACATTCATACCTTTATTTTCTGGTGGTTTTCGTACTTCACTATTTATATTATTTACCATTTGTTCAATCCCTTGTGCAATAGCAGCGTTTATCTTATATTACTGGAATAAAGAACATATTTTTAATTCTATATTATATTCTCTGCCAGTAGGTGCTTTAGCCGCAGAAGCAATTGTAATTTTTATTTACTTTTTAGGGCATCATACATTCCTATTTCAGTTATTGATGGATGTAATAGGAGTGCTAATTTTTCTTTTCATGTTCTATAAGAAAGCAAAAAGTAAGAAGCTTTTTCTAATCGCTTCGGTAATTAGTGCTTTGGTATTTTACTTTGTTTTTCCATGGTAATATGAAATTATAATATACAACTTACCCCTTCAAAATTTCAACTGAATAACCACAGCACAAACCGCTGCTACATGGAAGCCAACACAACCATGCAACAGCGGTTTTTTGTTACCGTTTTTTCCTCTGGCTGATAGGCGTTCCCATTTTCTTTGATTTTTGGAGAATCCGAATCAGCCAGCGAAATTCTTCTTCCGATAAATTTTTGTAGTTGATACCGAGCTGCTTGCAGTAAAGCATTGCCAGTTTTTCCAAACGGCTGCCCTTGAAATTTTCGACCGCTTCCAGATTTTCTTTCAGTTCATCGGCAACGGTGGTCTGGGGTGCACTCTCACTGTCCTTTTTGTGGGTTTCCCGAATATCCCGGATAATCAGGTTGAGGTCATCCAGAACCATGTGGCTGAAATACTCATCATCGCTGATATGGGCAGCTTGCAGCACCTTCAAATGCGGGTCATCTTCGCCGGGGCGATACCGTTCAATGATTTCATGCCGGACGGTATCAACAAGGGCATTGAGGTTTTGGATTTGCATGGTAGCAATCCCGTCCACATAAATCTCAATATCCGCAAGAAACTTGATAAAGTCCTTATGGGTGGCAAGTTCGCAGAGCAGACGGTTGTTAATCCGACCGCTTTTCAGAAGTGCAACCATCTCATCATTCAAATGCAGCTCCGTCAATGGTGTGTTGATCTGCTCCCGGTTTTCTGTCCGGCACAGCAGATAATCAACGGAAACCCCATAGAAGTCTGCCAGCGTGATAAGGTTGCCATGATTGATTTCCTTAAAATCCTCTTTTTCATAACTTCCAAGAGCTGATTTGGAAATGCCCGTCAGCTTTGATAGTTCTTCCAGATTTAAGCCTTTGTCCTTGCGGAGTTCCCAAAGGCGTTCCTGTATGCTTGTTGCTCCTTTCATGGGTGCACGCTCCCTTCCAACGGTTTCATTGCTGCCGCTTATCTGGATTATATCACACTTTCCGTAATCGTGGAAATTTCTGATTTTTACCCCTGATTCCTACTTTGTGGACATACGGCACAGGGCACAAAAATGTTCTATGATACAGGTAGTTCATCGATGGATTATTCCAATCGAATGACCAGCCTGTGTGGGATATGCTTCCCCGGTGATGTAGCGCCATGACTTTTGGCAGGGATATGGAGGAACCCTGACCAAAACGAGCGTACCAAAGGGAGCGATACGCCGCTGTGAGATTCAGGGGAGGAACGACACCGGGGAGAACTGGCGAACTGACACCGAAATGATACCGAAACACGACAATCTGATAGGGGGATAGTCTACCCTATCGCTGATACTTCGGGAGATTTTAGGCGGTTCTATGGCTGTAATTTTGCCGAAAATCGTCCCGAAACCATACACTAAAACGGGAGGAAGCGCAATATGCCGAGAATGAGCAAAAAGAGGAAGCAGGAGCTTTCCTTTTACCTCAATGACCGGGGGCGTGTCACTTACAACGAATTATGCCGGAAATGCCAGCATGGGTGCAAGCAGAGCTTCCGGGCGGTTGTGATTGACTGCCCCCGTTATTTATCCAAACGAGCAAAGAAAAAGGAGGAACACACCGAATGAATTTTGAATTTATGACGATAGACACACCTTTGCCGCCCTGTATGCCCTTTCCAAGAGCATTGACAGGATTTTCAATCAGCAGCACCGCAAAGGTCATGTACTGCCGGATGTTAGACGCTATGCTCTCCAAAGGACAGGAGGACGAGAACGGAATCCTGTTTGTCTGCTTCCCCATCACAGCCATTGCCGCAGTCCTGTCCCGCAGCCCCATGACGGTCAAGCGTTCTCTGAATGAACTGGAAACCGCCGGACTTATCATGCGGGTGCGTCAGGGCGTGGGAGAACCAAACAGGATTTATGTGCTGATACCGGGAAAGGAGGACGCTGCCCTTGCCTGATACCTCAAAGCTGGAAAAACTCAACAGGGAGCTGGAGAAAAGCGAAAAGAAACTGCGGAAAGCCATCAATGATGAAAAGGCATTGCAGCACCAGTTAAAACAGCTTACCCGAAAGGAACGGACGCACCGGCTCTGTACCCGTGGCGGTATGCTGGAAAGTTTTCTGCAAGAGCCGGAACGCCTGACAGATGATGATGTCATGCTGTTGTTGAAACTCATTTTTCACAGGCAGGACACGCAGGAACTATTGAAAAAACTGCTGGAACGGGAGAAGCCGGAAACCCCTTAGTTTACTAAGGGCGCAATTATACACCACTCGGAGGATGGTGCATTGCGTTCTCCGAAGGCTCCTCGCCGGAGGGCTGTGATTTTCCGCAGTCATGGTCTGCTCCAAATCAAACAGGGGACGCTACACTTCCCCTGCGCTGGCTGCCGCCAGCTACCCTTTTGTGGACTTGCCATCTGGGAACACCTTGCCTTGCAAGCTGTTCCCAGCCGACAAGTTTAAACAATCTTAATAACATCACGCTATATTTCGATACGGTGTTGATGTATAATGAGATTATAAAACATTTATGATTTAGAAAAGAGGGCTAAGTATGCACAGAATATATAGTGCACTTATTGACATCGTAGCGGCTGCTATCTTTATTGTTCCACTACTGGCTTTATATGGGAAAATTTCTCTTCGCAGCTTGAAGCAAACGCTTATATATATTGTGTTTGCGTTTTATCTTGTGGCAGTTTTATCTCTTGTTGGTTTTCCAAGTGTGTTATCTTTGAATTTAGATTTTACAATCAATATCATTCCGTTAGTCGATATGATTTCTGATTTTGTAAATGCTTGTTTAAATGTTCTTTTGTTTGTGCCATTAGGCTTTTTATTGCCTATGTTATGGAAAAAATACAAGGCAATAAAAAACACAATGTTATTTGCAATGTGCATGACTATTGCAATAGAGATTTCACAAATCTTTACTTTTAGGACAACCGACATTAACGATATAATTACAAATATGGTAGGTACATTAGGTGGTTATTTCATTGCTAAGCGGATTACAAAAAATTTTACACAGTATCCAGAATTAAATGCAGAAAATAAAGACTTGTATATTATCTGCGGAACAGTAATGTTAATAATGTTTTTACTACAGCCATTCACTGCATCCTTACTATGGGAGCTGATTTTGTGATTTACAAGTTCGAAATGCTCCCTAAATTTCTTAATAACTAAATACCAGCCGCCCCCAGCGGCACACCAGGCAGGAAATCTGAAAAAGGTCTCCTGCTTTTTTTCTGCCCAAAATCGGAAAGGAGGAACACAAAATGCCCTGTCCACACAATCAAATCTCTATTGTACAGCGCAGCAATCGCCAGTCTGCTGTTGCCGCCGCTGCCTACCAAAGCGGCGAAAAGCTGTTCTGCGAATACGACCAAGAAATAAAGCACTACCCGGAAAAGCGTGGTATCGTCCACAACGAAATCATGCTTCCGGCAAACGCCCCGCAGGAGTACGCAGACCGCAACACTCTCTGGAACGCCGCCGAAGCGGTGGAAAAACAATGGAACTCCCAGCTTGCAAGGCGGTGGGTGCTTACCATCCCAAGAGAGATACCGCCTGACCAGTACGCTGTCCTTGTCCGGGAGTTTTGTCAGCAGCAGTTTGTTTCCAAAGGCATGATCGTTGACTTTGCCATCCATGACCCCTATCCTCCGGGACATAATCCACACGCCCATGTCTTGCTCACTATGAGGGCAATGGACGAACATGGGAAATGGCTTCCCAAGAGCCGCAAGGTTTATGACCTTGATGAAAACGGGGAACGGATTAAGCTGCCATCCGGCAGGTGGAAAAGCCACAAGGAGGATACGGTTGACTGGAACGACCAGAAGTATTGTGAAATCTGGCGGCATGAATGGGAAGTCATCCAGAACCGCTATCTGGAAGCCAATGACCGCCCGGAGCGTGTGGACTTGCGTTCCTATGCCAGACAGGGGCTTGATATTGTCCCTACTGTCCATGAGGGGGCTGCTGTCCGGCAGATGGAAAAGCGTGGTATCCAGACGAATATCGGCAACCTGAACCGGGAAATCAGAGCCGCCAACCGCCTGATGAAGTCCATCCGGCAGCTTATCCAAAACCTCAAAGGCTGGATTACCGAGCTGGGAGAAAAACGGAAAGAGCTGCTTGCACAAAAGGCAGCGGAGGAAGCGACACTTCTTCCCAATCTGCTGATGAAGTATATGGAGATACGAAAGGAAGAAAGGAAGGACTGGACAAGGGCTGGACAGAACCGTGGGACTTCACAGGACTTAAAGGCAGTCAGCGAAGCCCTGTCCTATCTCCGGCAAAAGGGGCTTTCCACTGTGGAGGATTTAGAAGCATTTCTGGAAGCGTCCGGGAAATCAGCCGCCGATTACCGCAATCAGATGAAGCCCAAGGAAGCCCGCAGCAAAGTGATTGACGGGATTCTTGCCAGCCGGACAGACTGCAAGGAATGTGAGCCTGTCTATGAGAAGTACCGGAAGATATTTTTTAAGAAAACAAAGGAGAAATTCAAACAGGAACACCCGGAGGTTGCCCGGTATGAGAAAGCCGCCGCCTACCTTGCCAAGCACCCGGACGATAAGGACAGCACCCAAAAGGAGCTGCAAGAGGAACAGGAAAAACTTGTTGGCGAAATCGCAGGGCTGAAAGAACCTTTAACCGAGGTACAGGAGGATTTGAAGAAGTTGCGGGACATCCGCTACTGGGTACGGAAAGCCACCCCCGGCACAGAGGAAAGCAAAGAGCCGCCCAAGAAGCAGCCTATCAAAGAAGTCTTGCAGGATAAGGCAGACGAGAAAAAGGCTCAAAGAACTGCCCCGGCACAGGCGAAACACAGACAACAGGATATGGAACTTTAACAGGCACTTGCCATTTTCAATCAGAGAATGTCAGGTGCTTTTCTTATTTTCAAGGAGGGATAGATTTGAATGTATTTGAAGCTGTGAAGCAGTCCGTCACAACAAGGCAGGCTGCGGAGCATTATGGAATCCATATAGGTCGGAACGGGATGGCTTGCTGCCCGTTCCATCACGATAAAACCCCAAGCATGAAGCTGGATAGGCGTTACCACTGCTTCGGCTGCGGTGCGGATGGGGATGTGATTGATTTTGCCGCCGCCCTGTATGGGCTGGGAAAGAAAGAAGCCGCCGTACAACTGGCACAGGACTTCGGGCTTTCCTATGAGGACTGGAAACCGCCGGGAAAGGCAAAAAAGCCCAAGCCCCGGCAGAAATCCCCGGAGGAACAGTTTCAGGAAGCAAAGAGCCGCTGCTTCCGTACCCTTGCCGATTATCTTCACTTGCTGATGGCATGGAGAATGGACTACGCCCCGCACTCCCCGGAGGAAGCCTTTCATCCCCGGTTTGTGGAAGCCTTACAGAAGCAAGCCCATGTGGAATATCTGCTGGATGTGCTGCTGTTTGGGGAGACGGAGGAAAAAGCGGCTTTGATTACGGACTACGGAAAGGATGTGATACAGCTTGAACAGCGAATGGCAGAGCTTGCAGCCGCAGACGCAGCAAGAACTAAAAAACACCATGAACGCCATGCAGCCGCCCCAGAGCATTGAGGAAATCAAGGCGGGGCTGGAAACTACCGAGAAAGGCGGTGTCCGTCAGAGCATACGGAACTGCCTGACCGTATTTCAGCGTGACCCTCTGCTTTCCGGGGCTATCGCATACAACATCCTGACCGACCGCAAGGACATCATAAAGCCCATCGGCTTCCACAGAGAAAGCACCGCCTTAAACGATACGGACATGAAGTATCTGCTTCTCTATCTGGAAGAAACCTACGGGCTTACCAATGAGAAAAAGATTGATAACGCCATCGGAATTGTGGCGAATGAAAACAAGTATCATCCCATCCGGGATTATTTAAGTTCCCTTGTGTGGGACGGAAAGGAACGAATCCGCTTCTGCCTGCGGCACTTTCTGGGGGCTGACGCAGACGATTACACCTATGAAGCGTTGAAGCTGTTCCTGCTGGGTGCAATCTCACGAGCCTTTCAGCCGGGGTGTAAGTTTGAAATCATGCTCTGTCTGGTAGGCGGTCAGGGGGCTGGAAAGTCCACCTTCTTCCGTCTGCTGGCAGTCCGGGACGAGTGGTTCTCCGATGATTTGCGGAAGCTGGACGATGACAATGTGTACCGCAAGCTGCAAGGTCACTGGATTATCGAAATGTCGGAAATGATGGCAACCGCCAACGCCAAGAGCATTGAGGAAATCAAGTCATTTTTAAGCCGGCAGAAAGAGGTTTACAAGATACCCTATGAAACCCACCCGGCAGACCGCCCCCGTCAGTGCGTGTTTGGCGGCACTTCCAATGCCCTTGACTTCCTGCCCCTTGACCGTTCCGGCAACCGCCGCTTTATCCCCGTCATGGTGTACCCGGAGCAAGCCGAGGTTCACATTTTGGAGGACGAAGCTGCTTCCAGAGCCTATATCGGGCAGATGTGGGCGGAAGCGATGGAGATTTATAAAAGCGGCAGGTTCAAGCTGGCTTTCAGCCCCGCCATGCAGCGGTATCTCAAAGAACACCAGCGGGATTTTATGCCGGAGGACACCAAAGCCGGGATGATACAGGCATACCTTGACAAGTACACCGGGAGCATGGTCTGCTCCAAGCAGCTTTACAAGGAAGCCTTAAACCATGCCTTTGACGAGCCGAAGCAATGGGAAATCCGGGAAATCAACGAGATTATGAACCAGTGCATTTCCGGCTGGCGGTACTTCCCAAACCCAAGAATGTTTTCCGAATATGGCAGACAAAAGGGCTGGGAGCGTGAAAACCCGGCAACGGACTCCGGCAACCCGTCTGAAAAAACGATGGACGGTTTTGTGGAGGTCACAGAACAGATGGAGCTTCCATTCTGAAAATGACAGCCCGTTGCACCCCCTGTTGCTATCCCGTTGCCGAGCCGGTTGCCGGGAAAAACCCCTTATTTCCGGGCTTTTCTCCCTTATAACAACCAAAACAACAGAAAAATAAAAGAAAAGTATAAATAGTAACCATCGCCAGATTGAGATTGTTTGCAAGGTCTTTTGAAGTCCGTTGCCGGACTTCGTTGCCGACACCCTCTGTCTGGCTATTTTCATGTATGGAGGATAACTGCCTATGGCAAAAAACAAAACAGAGATTCATGTGACCACTGTATTTGACGGGGAGCTTGACGCAACCGATGTGTTCGTCAGCCTGATTTCCCAGAAATATGGAAAGACAAATTCAAAAGAATATCTTGCTAAAAAGAAAGATTTGAAGTATAATGAAGATGAGGTTCAAAAGAGCCAGATACCGTCTGGATTGTGTGGGTAAATGGCTATGATGAACGAAATGGA
>NZ_JBBMFS010000009.1:0-136840 GCF_040095895.1 Lachnospira intestinalis | reverse complement strand
AGAATTTTCAGGGTTGTTTTACTGTTCAGTTATCAATGTTCGTTTATCAATACCGGCTTAAAAGCCGTTGTTGATTTGTTTTATTTCGTTACCGCTGTGGGCTGTTTTTGTTGCCCTCGCTCGCGGCGACTTGATTATAATATCACCAATGGGACAGGTTGTCAACATTATTTTTCAAGTTTTTTGTTATTTTTTTGAAAGTTTTTGCCTTTCCATCAAGAATCCCAGTGTTTATGCGGGTTTGCGGCATTTTTACTTTTTTAAAACGAATGTGTAAAGCGCATTCCCTCGCCAAACGCAGCCACTTGCGACAAACTACAGCTTCGCGCGAGTGTGCATCACCGGCACATAATTCCTTTTATGTAATAGGAAATTCTATTGGAATTTCCTATTACATAAAAAAACAGACAACTACCGGAAATTATCCCGGTAGTTGTCTGCCAAATCATTTTATTCTTGGTGTTTCTTCTATATATTATTGTGCATCCGCTGCATATACATTTTCATTTTCTGCTTCTTTTTCCCTGAAGATATTTCTAAACAGGAAACGTACAAATGGTCCGGCAAAAAACAGCTGCCAGCAGAATGCCATCGGGAAGTTCAATACCGTCGTTTCTAACCACACGGCAATAATCTGTGAACCGGCATTTTTAAATAACAGTGTTGCCACCAGACTCATCAGCGGACACATCCATATTACAGATACTACAGAAATTGCCAGCACCAGATGAAAAGGATTGTCCTGTCCTACACGCACAATTTGGAACGCTTTCTTTTTTGCAAGATTTCCTACAATAAAGAAATCCAATACAAATGCAGCCGGTCCCATAATAACCAGTTCATGAAAAGCTGATAAAAAAACCTCGTTGCTCATTCCACCTATATTTAATGCAATGTTATAACAGATCATGGCATATACCATGACAAACACCATTAATATAGTAAATACTACTTCCTGAAACTTTGTTTTTGGCATAAAAAATCCTCCTTAAAATAATACGTACATCATCAGAATTTCTGTGTTGTTCGTTATCATTCTAAGGAGAATGTGTCGTTTCCAATATAACCAATTATTCTGTTGTAACGTCTGTTATCTTACAATGTCTTTTAAAGATTGTCAACATTTTTATGTCAGAATCCTCGTACGGAATTTCCCGTAATACTTTTGCCATATAAGTTATAACAGACTTCTACTGTAACCGGATATCCTGAATATATTTAGAATTCACCATAATATATCTGCCACGCGTTCCCATCGGCAGCACGGATTCAATCGGCAGATCAAAATTCTGGGTAGTCAGCATTTTCCCTTTCAGATTCATAACCGCAAAAGTAGATGCATTACTCATCAATACACTTTTTCCGTCAAACTGTATTGTATCATATTGTGTATTAAATGTTGTTTCACAAACTTCTTTTGCGGATGTATCATAAACAACCAGCTTATAAATATCCCCTGAATCAGAATTTTTTAACACAATCCCAATATAACCGTTTCCAAAAAAGACCCGCTCGATTTCACTGTCAATCCGAATCTCTTTGGTCAGCGACGGATACTCTTTAATATGATAAATGCTCAATACATCTTCACCAACCGCAACTGCTGTCGTACTGTTTAAAAATTCAACATCACCGACAATTGTACTGTCATAATGGTTAAATCCACCTACTACACGCTCCGTTTCATTTTGTCCGACTTCCGAAAAGTTGTAAAAAACGACATTGGTCTTGATGCTTTCACCACTGACATACAGATATGAAGCAATCAGTTTTGTTGCATCTTCTGAAATACTGATATCAAGCGGATATCCATCCCCTGCAAGCGTGGTCTTAACAGTGTAAATCTTACTGCCATCCGTATTATAGAGATTGATATAATTTGCTGTGGTATCTTCTAATACTGCCGCAACAATTCCCTGCTTTGCAACTTCTATCTGGGAAATTGACAGCGATGTATCTACAGAACCCACCATCCCCTGCACGCCAAACATATAAATTGTGCTTCCATTCACATCTCCGACGGCTGCCCATTCACCACACACTTTGATGTGCGGATTCTGCATGGAAAATGTCTGGTTCCATTCCGCAATACCTTTCGCATTATAATATGCCGCACCATCATTGCTGTACCGGATATAACCATCTGCAAAAGCTTCATATTTTGCAGATTCTGTATCATCCCTGTTGACAGAATGAAGCACGGTGTACTGTGAATATGTACGTCCGTCCAGCAAAAACAATGCTGCAAGCACAAGAATAAAAACCGCTGCCGCCGTAATCAGACAGCCAACCAGTACATTTCGTCTGTGCCGCTTTATTTTTTCCTTGACATATTGTTCATCCAATGTATCTTTTTCTTCTTCCGGACTTCTAAGCCGGATTACCTTGCCAGAATCTGTCTGTTTTTCTTGTCCATTAAATCTGGACTTTCCTGATATAATATCAGCCATCCGATTATTCCTTTCTATCAAAGGCATTGCACCCTATACTGATATTTATTATACAGTATCAGACAAAATATTCAAGGAAGTTTTATCTCTTGTCCCACATATAATTGGTCCGCATCTTCTAAATGATTCAGCGCAATGACCTCACTGAATTTAGAAATGCTGCCATAATATTTTTTGCAGATGCCCATGACCGTATCCCCATCCTGAACCGTATAAGTTTCATACGCAGCGCCAGCCTGTACATCCTGTGCTGCTTCTGTCTGTACCTGCGGTGCTGTATCTGTTTCCTCAGCCTGTCCATTCTGTACCTGTCCACTGCCTGCATGATTAATTTCCGGATTTGCGGCTATACTGCTCTGACCGGAAGGCTGGGTATCCGGCATGACTCCCTCTGTCTGTACCGGTGGCTGCTGCACATCCGTCTGTGCAGACTCTGCCTGCCGGGTCGGATATACATTTCCATCCAGTTTATTTACCGATACAACGCCTCCGGCTGTATCCTCCCCCTCACTGCCATTGTCATTCATGTTGGACATCTGCAATGCAATACTGCTTAATGACTGATCCAGATTTTTCATTTTTTCATAGCTGTTCATCAGGTTAATACCGATTACCAGTACCACGACCACCATAAATGAACTGATACCGTACATAAAAACGGCATTTTTCTTTTGAAGCTTCTGTTCTTCTTTTTCGTTAATAATGGCACGGATTGATTTCATCACTTTATCTTTTTCCGGCGCCTCCACAGATTTTACACCGCGTTTTTGCAGCATATACTCCTGCATTTCATAATTCCTCTCATAAAAGCACACATAGCCTTTTTGTTTTTTCAAATCTCCGTTTTCAAACAAATAAAAATTCTCATCTTTTTCTGCCTTATTAATAAGGTACATCGTTTTCATGTTTCCCGCAAAATTATCCAGATGTACACGGCGCAGATACTGCATCCGTTCTGTTGTAACATCCGGAAGCGCAGCAAACCAGCCCACAACCTGCAAATTCGGAAAATATTTCTCAACATCTGCATAAATGCCATTCCACACTTTTTCATCAAAATAGATATCCTGTCTGCCGTCTTCCCCTGAATGTCTTGCCTTAATAACCCCTTTAATAAACAGACATTTTTCTTCACCGGATTTCTGACATTCTCCGAGGAGTACCCCCGATTGTTCTTCCTGCGGTGTTCCATAAGCAATTGAACGAATATATGTAAAAGCATAATCTTCTATATAAATTTTGCGGTCTGAACTGACATCTCCAATCTGCTTAATGTTTTTTGGTCTTCTGATTGCCGTATTTTTTTCATTTTTTTCGTTTTTCTCTTTTGCTTCATCATCTCCATTACAAATTATTTCTATCATAGCGGCTCCTCCTTTTGCCATACAGTATCTATCCTGCATATTATCACTGATAAAACAAAAATCTTATCACATTTTGTCACCCGCTAAAATTTTTTCTGTTTTTCTTTTTTTCGCCGCATAAATTTTTCAAAAATTACATACATTAAAGTTATATTCTCTATGTGAAAGGACGACTTTTATGATTCATTACTTTGACGCTTCCCGCTTAACTGCTGTTGATTCGATATGTTTCCACCTGAATATACTGCTAAAAAAATATGTACTTCCCGGTCAGCCTGTCATTGTAATGTGCATTGGCAGTGACCGTTCTACCGGTGACAGTTTAGGTCCGCTTGTCGGCTATAAGTTGTCTAAATTTACATTTGAAAATGTACATGTTTACGGCTGTCTGCAGTCACCGATTCATGCAGCTAACCTTTCTGCCGCCATTGATAAAATCCGTAGACAACACTCGCGCCCTTTTATCATCGCCTTAGATGCATCTCTTGGCAAAAAAGAACACATCGGTTTTATCACCATCGGGACAGGTCCTTTAAAACCGGGACTTGGGGTAAAAAAAAAGCTGCCCGAAGTAGGAGATATCCATATTACCGGCATTGTAAACAATTCCGGCGCTACAGATCATGTCCTGCTTCAGACAACCCGTTTATCCATGATTATGACACTGGCAGATACGATTACTGCTGCGCTGGTTCAGACATTTCTTACAAATGCTTCTCCCGATACACTGCAAGTGCCTGCGCAACCGTTGCTGCACCGCCAGATATCATAACCTGTTTTAATTCCGTCAGTTTTTCAACTGTCACATATTCTTTCCCAAGATATGCTTCATAATTCGATGAAATATAGATGCGCTGTTCCTTTATCAGATTTTCCAGCTTTAAGTTCTCGGCTGATTTTTTATCCAGCTCTGCCTTCATTGCATTAATCCGCTCATTCTCCCTGCCTTCGATTTCTGCAATGATATCCGGCTTCACCGTCATTTCAAAATCTTCCAGCGCCTTTTCCTTTTCCTGTTCAATACGCTTCATATCTTCTCGGATTTCGTTCATTTTATCATCGAACTCATGAAGTCCATACATTTCTTCATTACTGTCCGTTTTGATATTTTTTGCAATCTTCTTCATCTTTTTGTGGTTGCTGCGTATCTGTTCTTTGAGTTTTTTTGCCATGTCAATCGTTTCCGCGTGACGTACAAGCGTCTTTTCCACAATCATCTTATTGGTAAAGGACTGGATTAAAATTACTACAACATAGTACAAAATCATTCCCCACAACGGAAACTGTGGTATTACGCTTAACAAAAAAGGAACTGCCGCATATACTAATGCGATACACAACAGGTAAATCAATACATCTGTCATGCGCTTTGTTCTGTAAAGTGCAATATAAATGCGGCTGTTACAAAACATCGGTATGTTTTCCTGTGCAAATGCATCTTTTACCTGATTTTTTAATGCTTCATTTTCCTTATGGATATGTGCTGTTTCCGCGGCAATGCGTTCTTTTACGCCTGCCAGCTTTGCTTTATCCCTCTTGTTTTGGACTTCCTTTAACTTTTCCCTGTCACCTGCGATTGCCTTGTCAAAGCCTGCGCAGACTGCATCCGAACTATCTTTGACTCTGCTGTCAATTTCATCCTGTACAGCCTGCTGTGCTTCTTTTGTGTTCTTTGCAATATCCCCGATGCTTTCAGCCAGTCTGCCCTGCCGCTCGATGGTTTCTTTATGCACATTTAAATCATTTATCATCTGGTCAAGAACATTTACATCACCAGCCAGTATATTCTGCTCTGCCATCATTTTCTCCATTCTTACACGTTACTTTATGGATAAAACGTCTATTACTGATGGTTCCGATAGAAATTAATCAGACATCCATCAAGAATAATCTGTCTTTCATCATCTGTAAGTTCACCAAGACGCAGTGTAAATTCTTTCATTTCTTTATTTACAACATATGCCTTTACTTCCGAAGTCTTTTCCTTTACTGCCTTTGCAATTTCAGGAATAAAGATATAATCTCCATTTGTAAACGGAAGACCGCCTTCATCAATAATAAATGGAAGCATACCCCAGTTAATCAGATTTGAACGGTATCTCTTTGTAGCGTATTCATTTGCGATATTTGCCCATCCGCCGAGAACCTTCTGACAGGATGCTGCCTGTTCTCTTGCTGAACCGTCGCCCGGTTTTACCGCAAAGATAGTGCTTCCGACACCGACATTTTCCTTACATACGTCATAAGTTTCTTTAATCTTGTGCATAATATCACGCAGCTCCGGTAAAGCTTCGCCCATGCACTGTCCGGCTTCTCTTGCTTTTTCTGCCTTCTGTACTTCCTTTGCACGGCCAACATATGCTGGGTCTTTTCTGGATAATGCAAACTCCGCAAGTCCTAACGGGTTAGAACGGAACGAAGAAGTTTCTCCGGAAGGAATCAGTTCATCTGTTGTTGTAACAGGATCGTGAATTTCTGAAACCACTTTAATAATCAGATTTTCAGGTAATGCAACCATTTCCGGCCAGTCTTTGATGTTTGGTCCAAACTGGATTTCCTGATCCGGATCTGCAACACCCTTGCTGTCAAATACGCGGTTTGCATAAATTGTCTTATCAAAATGATAGGTCGGACCTGTAAATTCCACATCACAATCCGTTGCTGCTGTAAGATACCCCTTATTGGCTGCTGTTGCCGCAATAGAACGTGCATCCATTAATGCAACGGAAGCAATCTGTCCCTTCTGCAGCTTAGAACCTTCTCTGTTCGGGAAGTTTCTTGTAGAGTGTCTGATTGAGAATGCGTTATTTGCCGGTGTATCACCTGCGCCGAAGCACGGTCCGCAGAATGCTGTCTTTACGATTGCACCTGTTGCCATTAAGTCCGCAAGTCTTCCGTTCCGTGCAAGTTCCATATAAATCGGTGTACTTGCCGGATATACACTTAATGTAAATTCGTCTGCACCGATAGAACGTCCTCTTAAAATATCTGCTGCCGCACAAATGTTTTCAAAACCACCGCCTGCACAGCCCGCGATAATACCCTGATCCACATACAGCTTACCGTCATGAATCTTGTCTGTCAGCTTAAAGTCTACCTGTCCGTCTAAGCTGACAAGAGCCTTCTTTTCACAGTCGTGGAGGATATCTTCAAGATTTGCATTGAGCTCATCAATTGTATATGTATTGCTTGGATGAAACGGCATTGCAATCATCGGCTTAATCTTGCTTAAATCAACCTTTACTACACCATCATAGTACGCAACACTGCCCGGATTGAGTTCCTTATAGCTTTCGCTTCTTCCGTGAATATCATAAAATTCCTGAATCTTTTCATCTGTTCTCCAGATAGAAGAAAGACATGTTGTTTCAGTTGTCATAACATCAATACCGATTCTAAAATCTGCGCTTAAATTAGAAACACCCGGTCCTACAAATTCCATAACCTTATTCTTTACATAGCCGTTTCCGAATACCGCACCGATAATTGCAAGCGCAACGTCCTGAGGTCCTACACCCTTTGCCGGTTCTCCTGTCAGGTAGATTGCCACAACACCCGGCATATTAATATCATAAGTCTTATTCAGCAGCTGCTTAACAAGTTCCGGACCGCCTTCACCCATTGCCATAGTACCTAATGCACCATAACGGGTATGACTGTCAGAGCCTAAAATCATCTTACCGCCTTCTGCCAGCATTTCTCTTGCAAACTGGTGGATAACTGCCTGATGAGGTGGTACATAAATTCCGCCGTACTTCTTTGCACAGGTCAGGCCAAACATATGGTCATCTTCATTAATTGTTCCACCAACAGCACAAAGACTGTTATGACAGTTGGTTAAAACATAAGGAATCGGGAACTTTTCCAATCCTGATGCTCTTGCTGTCTGTATAATACCGACAAATGTAATATCATGGGATGTCATTTTATCGAACTTAATCTTTAACTTGTCCATGCTGCCGGAAGTATTATGTGCATTTAAAATACCATAGGCAATTGTATTCTTTGCTGCTTCTTCCTTAGAAGGTGCTGCGTTCCCCAGCTTTGCTGAGAGTTCTGCTGCTGCATTGCTGCCATCTTCAATGATTTCTGTACCATTTAAAAGATAAGCGCCGCCTTTGCTTAATTCAATCATTCTCTACCTCTTTCCTGTCAGTTGACAACTTCATATCTATTATTTTACTATCAAAATCTTTTTTGTGCAAGACCTTACAGACCTGCTGCAATTTTTTCCTTTAATTCGTTGATTTCATCAGCGTCTGCTTTGCCCGGAGTCCAGCCAATGTTTACGGTATCGCCCTTGTATCTTGGAATAATGTGCATATGGAAATGAAATACTGTCTGTCCTGCAATTTCACCATTATTCTGTACAATATTTAAACCTTCACAGCCCAGTGTTTCTTTCATTGCCTTTGCGACTTTTACCGCTACCTGAAATACATGTGCTGCTGTTGCATCGTCCATTGAGTAAATATCATCAAAATGATTCTTCGGCAGAATCAGTACATGACCTTTTGATGCTGGATTCAAATCAAAAATCACTTTTACTACATCATCTTCATATAATGCATTGGTTGGAATATCCCCATTGCTTAACTTACAAAATATGCAATCGTCTTTTTTCATCGTCCTTGCCTCCATAAAATTTGTAACTTTTTGTCGAAATCCTTTTGTTTACAGGATTCTTCAACAAGTATATACTTTACTATGATAACGTAAACCAGTATTTATCGCAATGTATTTTTACACCAAACACCGATAAACCTGAAATTATTTCCCAAAAGCACCTGCAAAACAAGGAGAAAAGTAATAATATGAACAAAGAAGATTCTTTTTACATGGACACATTAGAAAAAACACAGCCTGAAACCTTTGATTTTATCAATCATCTCTCAGAACAGTGCCACAGTGAACTTTCCTTTGCTTCTCACGAAATCAATAACCAGCTCTCGTTTATCAGGAGTTCCTATCAGCTGATTTCCAAAAAACACCCGGAAACCAAAGACTTTCCGTTCTGGGCAGAACTGGGCGATGCTGTAAACCACATCATTTCTTATATGGAACGCACCGGTCTGTACCGTTATAGTTTTAAATATGTTCCTGCAAAATTAAATCTTACGGAATTTCTTTATTCACTACCTGATGTCTTTGATGAACAATTCCCAAACCGCGCAAATGCCTTTCAGTTTGATACGGATACACACAATATCTTTATCTGTGCCGATTCCAACCGACTGTTGTCCGCATTTTTGGAACTGCTTTCCAATGCCGCCGAAGCAGACAATTCCTGCGGCAGTATACAGATTCATTCCCATGTCAATGCCTGTGGTCATACGGTGACAGTATCTGTCACCGGAAAGGGCAGTCTTTCTGAAATTAATCCAAGTGAAATGCAGACCAATCCGCTGATTGATGCTGATGCACCGCTGACCGCACAGCTTAGCACTCCATTTTTCAGCACAAAAGAAAATCACGCCGGTCTTGGTCTGTCCATTGTAGCCCAGGTCTGCCACACACATCACGCAGGATTTGAACTTTACAGCCGGAACGGCTTTACAACTGCCGGCATCACTTTTCCGATTCTTGCAATGGATGATATGCGTAATACCATTTAAACACAAGTTTGGGTCTAGGCGGTAAAAGTAAATAATTCATCTAACATACGAAGTGTTTTTAAATTACCTCTTGCTGTCATCTCACCTGTCATAAAGGCTTTGTGGAATGAACTTCTTCCGTCAATCAATTTATCAAAAGTATCTTTATCCATTCTGCAGATTACATCTGCTGCCGGATTTTCACCAAATGATACATTGACCCGTCCGCCTGACGCATCAATCAGAATATTCTTGTTCTTATCTGTAATTGTCAGCATATACGAACTGTTAACACGGCACTGCGGATTAACATGCTGCATAAAAGAATCAATATAATAATGATCCCCGCCGTTTTTCTCATCGGTCAGCAGTTCTTTGTATATGCTTGCAAGTGATTCAATATCTTTTTTCTGTGTCTGTACAAATTCATCGTCTGATGCATACTTTGACAGCTGTTCACTTTCCTGTGGTGTAAAATTAATCGTATCTTTAATAACATTATTTTTAATTGCCTGGCTGCTTGTCGGCAGTCCTTTTCTTTTCTGTGAAACTGTTCTGTAGATTGTTTCCGCATAATTTTCGATAATTCCCACATAATCTGAATTAAATTCAAATTCCGTCGTATCATCTACATAGGCATTCAGCGCCGGTGCTACCCGTCCGCCGATAATTTCCCACGAATTTGCAAGAGCAAGCGAAACCTCACGTTCGCCATATGTCTTTGCCATAACAACCGGGAACATGTAGACCTTTCCAATCTGGTCCTTATCCCCATACAGCCAGCAGGAATCCAGAAAACTCTGCATATATCCACCCATTCCAAGCCATTCAACTGTTGTTGCCAGTACGACTGCATCTGCTTCCGTGACTGTCTGTGACAATGTCGTAATTGTATTTTTCATCTCGTAGAGATTGTATCTTGTAACATTTACATTGAGTTCTTCTAATACTTCCTGGATTTTACCCATTACAAAAATTGTAGGGTCATCTACCATACCCCTGCCGCCATAATAAATATTAACTTTCATCAAATTCTCCATTCCTGAGCGAACCTGTCACAATGCATCCATGAAAAAACTCCGCCCGTTTTTCATCTGCCATCAGGGCTATCTGCTTTCGCCCAAAAACAATATAGCCAACATCAAGTTACTGCTTTTAAATGCAGCACAACTATGGAGAATATAGCATAAATACTAGCTTTTTTCAACCTTGTACAGGAGGTTTGCAAAACCTACCATATCTCCGTCAGATAAAAGCTGCCGTTCCTTTGGCAAAAGCCGCCTGCCGTTTAAAAATGTGCCGTTTGTAGAGTTCATATCTTCCAGATAGAAAGCACCGTCTTCCCTGTAAATACACGCATGAAGCCTGCTGATTAATTCACTGTGAATCACTATACTGCAATATGCCGCCATATTTCCGATTGCACACGGAAATGTATCCGGCAAAAGGCGTTCTTCATAATAGCTTTCCAGTTCCTGTCCGTTTTGAAGCACCAGTGTAAGATTCAGATCTTTCTTTTTCTGCAGATAATCGGAAAGCAGTATCGTATTGCTTCCCGCTGCTTCTTTTGGAGGTTCATACGGTTTCTGCCCTTTTTCATTATTTTTCGGCTCTTCTTCCTCCTCAGGAACAAATGAATATTTCTTTTCCTGTGTAAGCTGCGTAAGTTCTCCCATTTCTTTTAATTTTTTTCTTTTTTTCTGCAGGAAAACACCTCCCGCACAACCTGCCAGAATTAAAAAGACACAAAAATATACGCTCATATCAATAACTGCCATTTCCGGAAACAACAGCACTGCTGCCGCATAAACCGTCAGTACTGCACAGATACCTATACCCACTTCTATTCCCCATATCTTGTGAACCGGCTGCTTTTCTTCTTCTGTCACTACACGCTCCGGTGCAACCTCTTCAATTACTACCGGTTCATCCTGCTGTATATGCGGAAATTCAATTGTCTTTTCTTTTTCCGGTGAATGACTGCTTTCTTTTGTAAGCTGCTCCAGACAGTGTATTTTATAATTACCGTCTATAATTTTCTGATAGATTTCATAAACTCTCATCTGATTCTTACAATCTGTTCCATGCTGATAATGCTCCAGGATAAATTCAAACAATCCTTTTAACATCGTCTGGAATTCCCTGTTGGCATCCGGGCAGTATACATACCTTATCTCTTTATCCGATACATTCAGATACATATACTCCGGCAGAATCAAAACACAGCTGATATCCAAAAGATACATATCCACCGCTTTTGTAAGCGTATCAATACTTTTACAAATACACACAACATCTTCCCATGTCATCTTTCCAAACTCATATAGCTTTGAAAGCGGCTTTTTGAACGTGACATCATAATAATAATAAGTCTGGTTATTCATACTTCTCATACTGATATCTAACAGCCCCGGAATATCGTTATTCAACAGCATTTTAATCTGATACCCCGTTTTTTGATTTTCCATCGCCTGTATTGTAAGATAACTTGTATTATTTTCATATTCATATCCGATTTTATCCATATTCATTTCCCTGCCTATGAATCCCCCAGCATCTTTTTTACTGCCCGCAGTCTGCGGATATCATCCGGTGGATAACTTCTTTTCAGCTTTTCCTTTCTACAAATATTTTTTCCCAGTCCCGGCACAAATGTCAGCTGAAACCGCGCACTGCACTCCGCCTCAATTTCTTCTCCCGTTACATGAAAGGATATATTGACATTTTCAAGCATGACTGCTTTTTCTAAAATATAGGACTGCATCTGTCCGCAAAGCTGCTGCTTTCCCGTCTGTTCTTCCCCTGCTTCTTTTAAAATATTTTTCTCTAAAATAACCGTTCCCTGAATGAGTGCATTTTTTATGATTATATTGTCATGCAGATACAGCCCTGCTCCCATTAGAAAGACAATTATCATTGTAAATAGCGGAATTAAAAATACATTTTCAAGTGTAAAAGATGCCCGCACCCTTGCCCACGGCCTTTTAAACTGCTTCTTTGTCGCTACGCTGCTTTGCATTACAATCCCCTCCAGACTACTGCCAGAAAGACAAACGGAATGACCGGCATTGACGTCTTTTTGTCCACTCTTCCAGTCATCATCAGAATCAGCCCGCAAAGCCCCATCAGCAGTAAAGCCGCAAGAAATATGCCCAGTATACGGACAATTCCGCCCACAAGCCCCAAAAACAATATAATAATACCGTCCGCTGCTCCCAGCTGTTTTGTCCATACACAAATAAGCAGTACCATAACACCAAACAACACACCCAGAAATGTATCTGCTTCTATCGACTGTCTTAAAATGCCGGTCCGGACTGCCTGTATGGTACACACCAGTCCAAACAGCACCAGCTTCCACACCGTTACTGCCTTATATTTTAAATCCTCTGCTGCCAGCAGTCCGAGCACTACCATAATTACACCTGCCATTTACCACTTCTCCCTCCTTCATCCTGTATTTCTTTCCGATTTTCCCTTTATCCGGAATTATATCCCGCACACTTTGAGCAGGCGCCTTTATCCTGCACTTCTGACAGTGGTACGGAAAAAATGCTTCTTTTTAAGCCACTGCAGTTTTTATCATAATGGTACTTTTCTCCATAATCTGTAATATAAATACCGCTGCCGCTTCTTTTTCCACACCGTTCACACAGATAATACTTTGCCCCGGAACTGTTGCGCGCTGTATCCAGCTGTTCCTGTGTAATCTGCCGTAGGGACGGATTCAGGTATGTACACTGACGGCTCTTGTGATAAACGGTTCCCTGCGCCGTAATATACACCCGCTCTTTACTGCTGTCTGTATCCGCAAAATCTTCTCCTGATGTCTGCCCCAGCCACGCTGCACTTGAACACTGCTGGGTAATATCTACCGTTCCAATGCCAAACACATCAAACGGATTATTTAACTGATATGACACTTTTATGCTGATTTCATTATTCAATTCTTCCGAGAACCCTGCATAAACCCGTATGCCGGACTGTCCCCGGCTGATTCTGTTCTGACTTATATACTCTCCGGGCAGACTGCTTAATAAATACTGCTTTGCAAGCGCCGAAGTCACTGCTTTTTTAGCTGTTGCACCGGAAAAACGCTCTGTCCTTTCTACTGCATAAGCGTATGCTGCAAGCTGTCTTGTACTGTTATACATTGCCTTATACATTGTGCTTTTAATTCCTATAATCTGAATAACATAAGCAACTGCCAGCACCGCATAGATATAGAGTGGAATAACAAGTGACGCTTCCACTGTTGCAGAAGCCGGTAAAAACACCCTTTTACTCCGTTTTGGCGCAAATACAGTCAGGACTATCCGTTTATCCTTTTCTTTTTTATTTTTCTTAAATTGATGTACGGTAATAAAAGGGCATGTCTACCACCTCCTGCCTGTGTGTTTTATCCGGATTTTAAATTCCCATATTTTAACCGTAATGATAACTGCACGTTTTTTCAGAGCTGTGCGGTATTGTTCCGATTTTAAAAGCCGCCCTGCTTTGTGCACCGTAAATATAGTTTTTCAGGCGAAAGTCCGTATTTCCCAGTTCTATCATTCTGATTTCCATGGCTGACATTGTCCGGTAATATTTTTTTTGTTCATTTTGCAGTAAAAACAGCATTTTTAAATATTCTTCATATGACAGCCCTTTCTCATCACTGTATTCCTGGTTCAAATCCACAGACAGCAGTTCCTGTAAGGACAGCTTCCAGTTTTGTCTTGTCTTCACCGGTTCAATGCTGCCGCCCCGGTACAGCTGTTTTAATTCCACAATACTCTCCCCATATGCCCATACACCTAAAATGACATACTGCGCCGCTTTTACTGCCGCCATATTTCCTGTAAATCCGACCAGCGACGTAGCAACTGCATAAGCTTCTGCCTTTTTTTCTGAATCGGTAAGCAGATATGCCATATTCACGCCTTCACGCATTAGGGACAGTTCTGTCATTCCCTGCTGTAAGTTTTCCTCATCAGAGGTTTTTCCGTATAAAATATACTCAAGCATATAATCAAGCTGCTTCTGCGTTTGTGTTTCAAGTGTTTTATCTTCTTTGAGATAGTCTGTATACGATGCAAATTCCATAAACAGATATTCGTTGTATAAAACCTTATTGGAGATACTTTCTGATTTTTTCTGCGCCCCGCGCTGATATAATGTATCTGCAAGATTTTCATAAGCGATTTCTTTATCCGAAACCTGCTGACCCGTTATCCGTTCCACCATTGTGCTCTTTAACTGCTTGAATACATTCCGCACACTTTTTAATCCTTCTGTATTCTGCGGCACATTGATTGCTGAATACTGTGAAACCAGTTCTTCTCCATTCAAATCCGGCAGACATTCTTCCAGATTGTAAAGCACCTCCTCTGCCTGCATACTGTTTTCCTGTGTAAGTTCTTTGGGCAGGCCATGCATCTGCTCTCTGACTGTCTCTATCCCCTCTTTGTCTGCATAGAGTGCATTTTTAACTGCTTCTATATCACACTGCCCGTTCCTGTCATCATTCCTGATAAAAGAATCTATGTCCTGCATCAGCCCATTATATAAATCATCACTGAACTGTTCTTTTTTTTGCTCTGCCTTACTTTTACAAAATTCTGCCTGCTTTTGTACCTTTTCCCGCTGGTTTTCATACACTTCTGTCTGTTCCAGTGCCGCCTGTATTTTTTCCTGTATTTCTTCCAGTTCGTTATTTAATGCGGTCCGGTTTCTTTTATAAAAATCCTGTACATCCTGTGGTTCTTCCTCGTCTGATACTTCCTCATATAGATCGATATCCTCTTTTACATCTGACACATACTGCAGTGCGTTATCCACAGAAATTTGTCCGGTCCGTTCTATTATCCCCAGCACCGCTTCCTCTTGTTCACAAAATGTTTCCTCACATTTTCCGATTTCCTGTGTTATTTCATTAAGGGCTTCCGACTGCTTCTTCTGCTTTTCCAGCTCCTGCTGCTGTAAAATTTTTTCCTGCGGTATATTGTATACACCATACTTCATGTAAGACAGAATTTCCTGATTGATACATTCCCCGCCATCATCCGTCATATAAGTAAATGAATCCAGACTGCCCGCAGTCACACGTGTCCGGCTGCCCGGCTGTACATTTTCCTGTCCCTCTGCGGTCTGTGTATTTTTCTTTAAATACTGTAAAAATACACTTTGTAACTGTTCACTTTCCTGCAGGGCAAAAATATCAAATTCTTCCAGTAATTCACTGGAATACCCTGCAAATACAGCTTCCATGGAAAGCACTGATGCCATTTCCACTCTTACCCGGCCGGCAGACACTGCCGCCGACCGGATACAGGTGCAAATAAGTGTTATGACAAGAAAAACTGAAAGTGCCGCATAAACTGTAATCTGTGCTTTTACTTTTTTGTTCATCCGGTCTGCACTCCTATTTAAATTACCTTTGCCTGCGATGATATCTTTTTTAAGATCGTGTTTACAACGCTTGTAATCTCTTTCTTAAAAATCGCCACAAGGCTCACCAGTACTACGATAATAAGTATGATTTCTACTACTCCCATACCATCTTCCTCTTTTAAAAATGTTTTAAATCCCCGTTTCATAACTGCTCCTTTCCGCCGTTTGGCCTATGTTTATTTTAAAATGTCTGAAAAGACACTATTGCCGGAAACATCAGCATCGCCATTACTGTCATCAGCATAAGAATCATTGGAAACAGGAGTTTTGTCCCTGCTTCTTCACCTTTTTTCTTTGCCAGATTTTTGTGCTGCTCAAATGCCGACTGCGACTCCTGCTCTAAAAGCTTTAAAATATCTGTCGTTCCTTTTTTTACATTTTGGGACAAAAGCGATGCCAGTTTTAAGTATTCTTTTGTATCACACCTCCTTGCAAACCGCTCATATGCGCTTCGTTCCGGGACTCCCGTATTCATCTCTGCACAAGTTCTTACCATTTCTTCATAAACATACCTTTTTCCGCCGCATGGTTTTTTCTGATAATCACCGGCAATTTTTTCCCATGCCCTGCGAATCGTCATTCCCGCTCCTGCAAGCAGCACCAGCTTTGAAATCACTTCGGCATAATCATACGTAAGCTGCTCCTTTCTTCTCTTTTCAGCCTGCATCTTCTGTTCTTTTTTACGAAAGCTTAATAACAGCGGTACAAGCAGCAGTCCGCATAATCCTAAAATGCCGGATTTCTGTACCGGACTGCTCTGATAAGTTACCTTCATGCCATGTATGGTATCCGGCAGTGTAAGCACCTCCTCTTGTGAGTTCTTTTCAAGCTGTGTCAGTACATTTACAATTCCTGTCTGCTTTTGTTCTGCCGTATCATACTGTGCTTCCCATACAACTGCCTCTATCGGATATTCACACCGGTACTCTCCGTATTTTAATATCAGAACTAACCGGACTGTTTCTTTTTGTCCCGGCTCAAATTCTGTATTGTACACGGTTCCATCTGTATCAATAACCGCAGTATCCTCTGAATACCACTCTGCCGTTACCGGATAGTCCTGTGATTCTGTCACAAGTTTTAAATTCTGCCGCACACAGGAAAGACTTTCATTGCCGGAAACCATTTCCTGTAAAATCTGCTCATACACAGTATCAAAAATACCTTCTATCTGCTGTGCATCATACTGTCTGGGTGATACCTCCAGTTCCACCAAAAAAGGCTTTTCCTCTCCTTCTGCAAGCACCTCCAGTTCGATATTGTCTGCACTGTCTGTATAATCCGGTCGTACAATTGTCTGTGTCTGCGACTGCTCTTTCCCGCCTGTCTTTAAAACCGCAATACAGAATATCCCCGCCAGCACTGCCGCATACAGCATATAACCTGACTTTCCGGATTTTACTTCTGTCTTAAACTTATACTTCAATTTCGACAATTTTTCCTGCAATATAATCCGCTCCTATATATACCATAAGAGAAATACTCATCATCAGCACACCTGCCGGATTTCCGTATAGTGGGCAGATAAAATCCCACGCTGTCAGTTTCATATACCCCAGCAGAAAAAACGGAACGGCACTCATGACCTTCTGTTCCATCTTCTTTCCGCTGATGATGGTCTGTATTTCATTATAGGTTTCATTTTTTTCACGAATGGTTTCTGCCGTATGACGGATAATTGCAATTAAATCACCGCCATACCGTTTGGCATACCGGAATACTGCCGCAAAATACTCAATGTCTGCGACTCCGCTTTTTTTAGCGAATTCCTCTAAAACATCTTCGATATTTTCATTTCTCTCCAGACGATTGATAATTCTTTGGAATTCCGTAACGATTTCACTGTTTTCCCCATATAAAAGACGCATTTCCACAATTGCTTCTTTCCACGCATTTTCTATGGAGTACCCTGAATTTAAAGAAAAAGCCACTGACTGCATTCCGTCCTTAAACTGCATTTTCAGCCGCTCCCTGCGCTGTTTATGCAGTTCTTCCGATTTGATTTTTAAACGGAAATGCAAATACGGACACAACACTGCTGCTGCCAGTAAATTGTGATAAAAGATATCAGCTGTTATCAATAACAAACCAATGCCAGACAGGGTAATCTTTAAAAAATCCCTTAAAGAAATGTCATAACGTCTGTAAATCCATGCGGCTGCGGTACTTTTCTTAATATCCGGTAATTCCTGCTGCAGCCATTTTGGCATTGTTTTCCAGCGTTTCCGCCCTTCGTACCAATTTTCCTTCCACTTTTCCATCTTCTCCTTTCCCCTGCTCCTCAAATTCATAAATTGTCCGGAGCGGAATCTCTCCATTCTGTAAATTTAAAACTTCTGCAATCTGCAATACTTTTCTTGATTTATCGCGCATTCTTCCCAGATGTACAATCAAATCAATTGCTGATGCAATCTGCTGTTTAACGGCTGCCGACGGCATATCCATTCCCATAAGCACCATTGTTTCCAGTCTGGAAATCATATCTTTTGCACTGTTACTGTGTCCCGTGGAAAGACTTCCGTCATGACCCGTATTCATTGCCTGAAGCATATCAATTGCCTCTGCCCCGCGGATTTCACCAACAATAATCCTGTCCGGACGCATACGCAGGCTTGCCTTTAACAAATCCCGGATAGTCACTTCGTTTTTCCCCTCTACATTGGCATTTCTTGCTTCCAGCCGCACAAGATTTGCTGCATTTTTAATCTGTAATTCTGCTGAATCTTCTATGGTAATAATGCGTTCATCTTTGGGAATAAAATTAGACAGTGCGTTTAAAAAGGTTGTTTTTCCACACCCTGTACCTCCGCTGATAAAGATATTGTAACCTGCACGCACCGCTTTTTCCAAAAACTGTGCCGCCTCTTTGGTTATTGCTCCCATACCGGTCAGGCATTCTATGGTCAGCGGTGTGTCGTAAAATTTACGAATTGTAATGACCGGCCCGTTTAGCGCAACCGGCGGCAGTACAATACTCACTCTTGAACCGTCCTCCAGATGGGTGTCCAGTATCGGAACAGATTCGTTTACCAGTCTGTTTGACACTGCCGCAATCCGCTGTGCCACATCACTTAACCGCGCCTTATTTTCAAAATGCTTACTGCACCGTTCCAGTCTGCCACACCGTTCCAGAAAAATATCCTGCGTTCCGTTGACCATAATCTCTGTAATGGAATCGTCTTCCAAAAGTTCCTGTAATACATCCAGTCCACGGATTGCGGCAAATATTTCTCGGTGGATACTTTCCCGCTCCTCAAGCGCAAGCTGTATATCCTGTTTCTGTCTGATCTTCTCATCAATTATCTGTCCGAGCCGTTCATCGGAAATTTCTTCTCCGCAGTCTAACTGTTCATAAATTTCACTTCTGATTCCATCTGTTGTTTTACGGATTTTTTGCTGCCTGTCCTGTAAATAATGTCCTAACAAATCCATTCATTTCTTCTCCCTCCCTGCTTCCAATGTACGCCGCATTAAATTGCAGATTATTCTGCGGCAGTTCCACTTTTTCAATCCGGTTCCACAAATGCTCCATTCCTGCCATCAGCAGATACTTTTCAAATGCCTGCACCTTTCTGACCGAAATATAATCCTGCCGGACCGGCATATAGACCCTGCTGCACGCAAAAATCATTTTCCACTGTGATGCGACCGCAGACGAAATTTCCAGAACAACTTTCTGATAGCCGCACTCCTTTGCAATTTTCAAGAAAAATTCCGTCAGTTCCTGTGTCTGCATACTGCTGATATCCTGCGCAAATTCCACCGGCGCAATATAATCAAAACCCGGCAGACTCACAATCATCTGTTTCATCTGTTCTGTCACTTCCGCACCCGCGTTTCTGTAGTAATATATCATATCTGATAAGTTTTCCCTGTCCTGTGCGGCAAGCACTTCTTCAAGCCCTGAAAATGCTTCCAGATTACAATACAGTGTTCTGCCGCTTTCTGCCATTACCTGTGTCAGACTCAATGCAAATGCACTCCGCAAAGGTTCATAGACCGGAGAATATACGCCTATCAGTTCAACATCTTCCTGCTTTTGTTCTTTTCCGCCCAAAAACTGGATAATTTCCCTTAAAATTGAATCCGCCGGCTGGTATTTGTATATTTCCCGCACTTCTGCGGTATTTCCGGATTTATTTTCCCCTGCTGTCTTTTGTTCTTCTGTCAGCACCAGCATTTTTTTTGCTTGTTTTTCACACGGCTTTTCTGCGCCGTATTCACAGCACGTTTCACTGACAACCATCATATCTGCCGTATGATGCTCCAGATAAATCTCCATTTCATCTGCACGGGTAAATAACTGAACGCCAAACGGCAGATTTTTGTGTCTGCTGATGGCACACATCAGCCGCTTTCCATACTGCTCATCCGTATCAAAAATAATACAATTTTCCTGCACACCTACCTTCTCCTTTCCGCTATTTCTCTGCTTCCTTATCTTTTTACTCCGTTGTCTTTTCTCACCCCGCCTTTTACTCCTCTGTTTTTCCCTGCTGTCTTGTGCCCCTCTGACTTTTTGTAACTGTGTTATTAAAACATAAGCCACCCCGTTACCAGTTCCGCCACAAAAACTGCTGCTCCAAAATGCATAACATGCAGACGGACTGATGTACAATTCATCACATTCATTTCACGTTTTTTAAGCTTTCCACTTAAAATCCCTGCAAGCCCCATGCCGGATGCGATTAAAAATGCAAGCACCGTAATCTTCCAGACCGGTCTGCCCCATATAAATCCTGTCACGGCAAGGAGTTTTACATCCCCTGCTCCGATACCTCCAATCAGATAAACCATATACAATACACCCAATATACTAAATCCCGCTGTCAGTTGTTCTGCACACACACCTCCCATCATCCACTCATACGCCATACATCCTGCTGCCCCGAGTAACCCCACTAAAATCTGCCGGTTGCCGATTTTAAAATTCCGCAGATCCTGAACCATGGCGCAAAACGCCAGTAACAATGCCATACCTGCACGGATTTCCGGTAAATACGAAACCATCCAGTTCCTCCTTAAAAATTTTTCCTTTTTTTGTATATTCAGACGGCTGTCTGTCTATACTGAAAATATAATATAGTCGTCGATTATATTTGCAAATCATTCTATTAACGAACTATAAAGTGAGGGATTCTTAGTGAAATTATTAAAAAAGAATAATAAGCCTGTCACGCAGGAAAACCAGTACCTCTTGCAGGAAATCGCCCTGACAAAGAGAGCTTTAAGCGCCGCTTATTCAAACTTTGACAACGCTACCGACCCGGATCTGATTGACTGCTATATCTATCAGGTCAACTCCGAACAGAAGCGTTATAAATATCTTCTGCAAAAAGCAAAAGAATATGAAAAATCATCTGCAAAGGCTGTTCATATCGCAGATGTATGATGTATTGTATGCGTATAATACACCTTTTAAATCTATTTGTCAATACTTATTCTTATATTTTCAGAGTATATTATAATAAAAGCAAAAAAACGGATAAAATGAATGATTTTCGTGATACGCTCACAAAAAACACTGCATTTTATCCGTCTGTGTTATTCTGTCGTTTCTTCTTTTTCCAAAAGCTCCAGCGCTTCTTTTTCATCGGTTTCCTTCCGGGAAATCTTTTTTCTTGGCTTTCCGTAAAAATAAAGGCTGCAAAGTCCCGCAAGCAGGCCGCCCGCAAGCGGTGCCACAAGAAATACCCAGACCTGTGAAAGAGCCTTTACATCACCAAAAACTGCCTTTACAAAGGCTGTACCAAAGCTTTTTGCCGGATTGATTCCTGCGCCTGTAAGTACCAGTCCAAACAGTTCTGCCATGCAAAATGCCATACCGGCTACCAGCCCTGCCACATTTTTGTACGCTGTTTTCGCCGTCACACAGAGAAATGCCAGCACAAAGACAAATGTCAAGAGCAGCTCCGTAACAAATGCACCCCAGACATTAATTTTTAAGAAAGCCGATGTATCTGCATAACCATTTGTGCCAAGTCCGACCAAATCATATCCATAGGACTGATACTGGGATATTACCTGTGTGTCAAATGACTTTGACAATCCATACAGGGCAAATGCCGCTGCAAGTGCGCCAAACACCTGTGATACCACATAACCCATAAAATCCACGACACTGAGCCTTCCGGCAATCAGCATGCCCGCCGACACTGCCGGATTACAATGTGCTCCCGATACCGTGCCAAAAACGTATAACAGCACCGCCACCGTAAAACCGGCTGTCAGCGCAATGCCGACAACACCGAGATACCCCGCATATCCACCCGTGAATGAGACTGCCCCGCATACCATAAATGTCAGGATAAATGTGCCGAGAAATTCTGCCAGATATTTTTTCATTTTCCTGTAATCCTCCATTTTTTATTTTTAACTCATCAGGCGTGCCAGAAAAACACTTGCTGCAATTCCCGCTGCTGTCGATACAAGTGCTCCCGCAAGCGTCCACCGCGTCTTTCGCACCTTTGCCGCCAGAAAATAGACCGACATTGTATAAAATATCGTTTCTGTACAGCTCATCATAATGGATGTAATCAGTCCTATGTAAGAATCCGTTCCATATTCCCGGAACAAATCCAGTGATAACCCCGTTGCCGCCGAAGAACTGAACATTCTGACGATAATCAGAGGAATCATCTGTGAGGGAATCCCAAACGGGTCTGTCAGTATTCCGATCTTTGCGGAAATCCACGCAAGGAAACCGGATGCCCGCAAAATTCCAACTGCCATCATCAGTCCAATCAGTGTCGGAAGAATGGACACCACCGTTTTCATGCCGTCTTTTGCACCTTCAACAAATACATCATAGACATCCGTCTGATGTATGATTCCGTCCACAACCACATAAAAAATAATGAGTGGAATAATAAATGCGGATACTGCAACGATAAATCCCATGAAACCACCGTCATTTTGTACATTATTATAAATATATGACGTCAGTACAAATGTTATGCCGATTTTCCTGCCATCATCTTACAAAATACAATCGCAGCCAATGTACTGACTGTGGTCGCAAGAATTGCCGGTGCTACAATTGCCGTCGGATTCACACTGCCGTACTGGCTGCGGTATGCAATAATATTGACCGGAATCAGCTGAATCGAAGAAATATTAATTACAAGAAAGGTACACATATCTGTGCTGGCGCGGCTGTTTTCCACGTTTAACTCTGAAAGCGCTTTCATTGCACGCAGTCCCGCCGGTGTCGCCGCCCAGCCAAGCCCTAAAAAATTGGCGATGACATTGGTGGTAATATGCTGCATCGCATCGTGGTCTTTTGGTACACCCGGAAACAGCCACTGCATCAATGGCAGAATCGCTTTGGTACATTTATCAATCAGTCCTGAGCGATTGGCAATTTCCATAAGCCCCGTCCAAAGAGACATCACACCAAGCATGGTAATGCACAACGTAACCGCTTCTTTTGCCGAATCGAGCGCTCCGTCCGATACAGCTGTCATATTGCCGGTAAAAGCGCCGTATACAATTCCGATTACAATCATTGCCGCCCACAAATAATTTAACATGCTGCTCCATTTCCACATGAAATCATGAAATATACTAAATTCATCTTCAATATATGCGTAAATTTTCTGCCGCATGTCTGTTATCCGTTTATCTTTTGGTGTGTTCTTCTTTAAATTTTAAAATCATTTCTCTTGTCAGGCTGATGCCGTCATCTTCGAGTTCAAGGTCATCTGCATGGGCCCATTTCCCGACAGACAGCTCATCTTCCTGCAAGCTGATTGTATCGTCACCGTCCAGTTCGCAAAAAAATCCCGCAAGCAGCGAACCGCTTAACGCCCACGGCTGGCTCTTGTAATACCGGATATTTTTTACGTGAAGCCCTACTTCTTCCATGACTTCCCGCTCTACGGTCTGTTCCAGCGTTTCTCCGATTTCCGTAAATCCGGCAACCAGCGCATAATTTTTATATGTTCTTCCCGCATATTTGGTGAGCAATATTCTGTCCCCGTCTGTCACGCCGATAATCACCGCCGGACAAATTTTCGGGAACACCATATTGTTGCAGCACATGCATCGCACCATGCGTTCCTTTTTATCGTGTACCATCGGTTTTCCGCATCTGCCGCAGAAACGGTTGTCACGGTACCAGCCATATAAATGATATGCCGTAATCGCTGCAAATGCCCTGTATTTCGGTACGGCACTGCGGAAGATATTGACACCTAAAAAATCATAGCCGTCTAATTCGCTTTGATATTCCTCATGCACTTTCGCATCGGAAAGCTCTCCCTGAAAGCTGCCCTCCAGCACTTCTCCTTTGCGCATTGCCAGAAAATACTGGATTTCATCGACAGACAATACATAAATAAACGTGTATTTTGCCGCATCTGTCTGTGTGCAGAATTCTTCGTAATCAGGATAATAAATTTTTTCATCCTGCCATTTTGCAAGCACACTGGAGCCCTCAAATAAAAGAATAATATCGCTTTTCTGCGGTGTCAGCCACCTGAACTGATTGTCCAGATGGCGTGGTAAAATATCCTGAATCATCGGTATTGTCCTCTCTTTATTTAGAAGTAAACCAGTTCGTCTTCCGGTGCTTCTGCCGGTTCTACCTTCTGCACATAAAGAACCGGACCTTTTTTCTTATATGCCATCTGGAACTCATATGCAATCTGTGCCGTTACCGTAATCCACTGTCTATTTTCAAGAGAAGATATTTTATCGTAAAAACTGATATAACCGATAAAGGAAGTATCCTCTGCACAACAGGTCATGACCTTTCTGCCCGGTACAAAATTTTTGTCTTTAAAATATTTATTTTTTAAAACCTGCCCCTTAAAGCGTACGGTTTTACCCTTATACACTTCAGGGCGCTCGGAAACGTCCATGTACCAGATGCCGTAATCGCAGTCATCGACCTCAATCACATTTGCATTGACATCATACGGAAGCTGCTCTGCAATGGACATCATATCGCCGTTTTTGTCTTCAAAGACTATCTGTACGTATGAATTTAACGCTTTCATGCTTCTTCTGTAGCTGCCAAGATCCATGCCGCTGCTGCAGCGGTTAAAAATAACCATATCTACATTTTTAACCATTTCAGCCATGATGGATTTCATATTTGCCCACTGTACACCGAAGGTTTCTGCATTCACCAGTGTAATGGACTGATAAATCTGCCAGCCAAACGGCTTTGCAGTTCCCATTAAAAGTGCCGGGTCCCACATGCCGTTGTACTCGACAATAACAATCCATGGGTCATACTGCTTATCCAGTTCTTTTAACTTTTCTTCGGTTAAATCTTCTTTTTCAAGTACAACCATGCTCACACCGTTATCTTTGAGCATTTTTTCATCGTACTCCTCCTCGCCTTCTTCGCATACAATGAGCAGCTTATTTTTTGCTTCCGCAAACTGTCCCATCTCAATTGTTTCTGTTATAAAACGAGTCTTTCCGCTGTCTAACTGTCCGTTAATAAAAAATATCGGAATCTGGTATTCTTCTTCTGCCATATGTCCTTCCTTTCAACTCCTGTCCCTGTGAATTGCCGCAGAGCTTAGGCGATTTCAAATAATGTTTTTAACGCATCTTCTTTTAATTCAGCACCGATGACGCAGATTCTTCCTGTGAAATCTGCCTTGCCGTCACGGATTTCGTATTCTCCCGGTACTAAATCAAAATACATCCATGTGCCGTCCGTGCAAGGAAGCATACCCTTTGAACGCAGAATCTTACCATATTCTTCTGTTTCAGCCAGCTTCTTTAAAATACCTTCAAGTGTTGCTTTATCATATTTATTCGGTGTTTCCGTACCCCAGCTTGAGAATACGTCATCTGCATGATGATGTCCTTCATGGTGATGGTCATGTCCGCAGCCACATTCGCCATCATGGTCGTGATGATGATGTTCATGTTCCTCGTGGTCATGGTCATGTCCGCAGCCACATTCCTCGTCATGTCCGTGATGGTGATGTTCGTGTTCGTCCTCATCGTGGTCATGATGGTGGTCGTGTTCGTCCTCATCGTGATGATGACCACAGCAGCACTCCTCGCCGTCATGATGGTGATGATGCTCGTGTTCATGTTCTTCATGCGCTTTTTCAGCTGCTTCTGCAAGCATTTCCAGTTCGAGGTTCGTTACGTTTTCCATGGCACCTAAAATCTGTGTACCCTCTAAGTCATCCCAAGGTGTCGTAATAATATGTGCATTGGCATTGACTGTACGAATCAGTTCAATAGCCTTCTTTAACTTGTCTTCGCTGACATTCTGTGTACGGCTTAAAATGATTGTGCCTGCATGTTCAATCTGGTTGTTGAAGAATTCACCGAAGTTCTTCATGTATACTTTTACTTTAGAAGCATCTGCTACAGTTGATGCACTGTTTAAGCGGATTTCATTTTCGATATGAAGGTCCTTTACTGCCTTAATGACATCGGAGAGCTTGCCGACACCTGACGGCTCGATGATGATTCTGTCCGGATGGTACTTGTCAACAACTTCCTTTAAAGATGTACCGAAGTCGCCTACCAGTGAACAGCAGATACAGCCGGAATTCATTTCCCTGATTTCCACGCCGGAATCCTTTAAAAATCCACCGTCAATACCGATTTCGCCAAATTCGTTTTCTATCAGAACGACCTGCTCGTCCTTTAATGCTTCTTTTAATAATTTACTGATTAAAGTGGTTTTTCCTGCACCTAAAAATCCTGAAATAATATCTACCTTTGTCATGATTATCTTCCTTTCTGCCTTTACGGCAAGTTCTAATCTTTTCCTTATCTTTTATTATACCAATGCTGTCAACTCCCCTGTTCCTGCCGATAAATATAAAATTCTTATTAAATATAGTCCGAAATATACGGAATCTTGTGAAACAATACATCATCTAAATGTTCTGCAGCTTCCTCCGTGCCTTCTATCCGCTCCATTTCATACAGACGTTCTGCGGTCTTGTATCCTAAAAGCAGGGTTGTGAGTGTCGCAATGCTCATTTTTAAGGTATAATCTGCGGGTTCTTTTGTAATTTTACAGTGTCCGTCCTCAAACAGCACCGTCACCGTCTTATTATTCCATGAAAGCAGTTCATCATGCAGTTCAAACGCAATCCGCACCGGTTTTTCGTCCGGGTCGCACGGATAATTTTCAAAGAACTGCTCCACATCGACGATTCTGCCCATGCAGTACGGACGAATCATTTCGCGGATATCGCCGTCATCCATTTCAAAGGCTATCGGCTCGCTAAAATAGGTGTTTCCGCGGACTTCGTCAATCATGGATTCATGCGCACGGATATACTCCCACAAGCCTTGCTGTGCCTCACGGTTTAAATAAATCATTTCTTTTATGTGCATAATGTCGGACTTGATCAGATAAACCATGTAACCGCACGGCTTATCCGCTTCATTGTAATAGACTGCCACATTGGTGTCATCCTCGTCCCAGCGCCAGTATTCTTCCCATGCCAGCGCATTGCGGAACAGACAGCCGTGTGTCACGGATGCAAAAGTCGAATGAAGATTCATAAAATCGGCATTTTCCCAGTCCACGCGGCGCACATACCCCGGCGCAGTCGCTTTCGCCGGTATCTGGCGGTCTTTGACCGTATAGGAGATTTTATTGGATACGATTTCCCAGCCAAGCTTGTGATACAGCGGAATGGAATACGGATACAACAGTGCAAACGACTGGCCCTTATGCCGCATATTGGTCAGGCTCTTTACCATGAGTTTTTTCATAATGCCGTGTCCCGAATACTCCGGATAGGTGCAGACACTTGTTACAAATCCGATCTGAAAAACCGTGTCGTAAATATTCATTTTGAGCGGATAAACCGCAAACTGCGAAATGAGTGTCTTTCCGTCAAAACAGCCCAGCACGTCCGCACGGTCTAAGACCGGGAACTTGGACTGTTTAATCTCATCGTCCCGCCAGCCGGTTTCTGCCAGTTCCTGTTCTGTCACCTGAAAAGCGTACCGGAGCAGCGCATTATACTGGTTGACATCATCCGTTTCCGTTTTTAACGTTCGTATTTCGTATTTTGTTTTCCTAGCCATTTTATCCATACCCTTTTCTTCATTTTCATAGTAAAAGCCTATGATGCAAAACACCACAGGCTGTTATCATACCCTATATTACATTTTAAATCTATATCCGACACCCCAGATGGTTTCAATATACTGCGGCTTTGACGTATCATACTCAATCTTTTCACGAATCTTTTTGATATGCACGGTAACGGTTGCAATATCACCGATAGAATCCATATCCCAGATTTCTTTAAACAGTTCGTCCTTTGTAAATACGTGGTTTGGGTGCTCTGCAAGGAATGTCAGCAGATCAAATTCCTTCGTCGTAAAAACTTTTTCCTCGCCGTTGACAAAAACACGTCTTGCCGTCTTGTCAATCTTAATGCCGCGGATTTCAATCACATCATTTTCCTGCTTTGCACTGCTGACCAAGCGCTCATATCTTGCCAGATGTGCTTTTACTCTTGCCACCAGTTCGCTCGGACTGAACGGCTTTGTCATATAATCATCTGCGCCGACACCCAGTCCGCGGATTTTATCAATGTCTTCTTTCTTTGCCGATACCATGATAATCGGTGTGTTTTTGACTTCACGGACCTGACGGCAGATTTCATAACCGTCCGTTCCCGGCAGCATGACATCTAAAATCATAATATCAAAATCTTCATTTAAAGCGGTTGCCAGTCCCTGTGTACCGTCTGACTTAATGACAACTTCAAAATCACTTAATTCCAGATAATCTTTTTCAATTTCTGCAATGGCTTCTTCATCTTCTACTATTAATACTCTGCTCATACCCCAATTTCCTTTCTGTTTTACATTTCTGTGTTACATTTTATCTGAGTCCCTTTGCACTCTTTTTTCCACTTTTATCTTCTATACAATAATGGGAATTATCTTTATATTTTAACAGATTGATATGCATGGCTGTTCCTTCGCCCTCCACACTTTCTGCCCAGATTTTTCCCTTGTGGTCTTCAATAATTTTTTTAACAATGGCAAGTCCGATACCACTTCCGCCCTGCCTGCTGTTTCTTGATGAATCCGTTCTGTAAAAACGTTCAAAAATACGCGGCAGTTCTCTTGCCCCAATGCCTTTTCCGTTGTCTGCCAGCAGAATGTGTACATAATCACCCTCGTCATAAACGGCAATTGTAATTTTTTCTTTCCGGCTTTCGTCGCGGTATTTTACGGAGTTGCTGACAATATTGTTGATGACACGCTTTAACTGTTCCGCATCTGCAACGATAAACACATCATCCCCCGCATAACAACGGTAATCCAGATCAATGCCCTGCGCTTCTAAGTCAATCTTAATCTCCTCACAGCAGTCATCAAAATATCCCTTAATCGGAATCTTTGCAAAGGAATACGGCACACGATTGGTATCTAACTTGGAATAAATCGTCAGCTCATCAATCAGCTTGTCCATATCATTGACCTTATTGGCAATTGTACGCAGATACTTTTCCTGCTTCTGCGGTGTATCCGCAATACCGTCCTGAATCCCTTCCACATAACCTTTAATCGCCGTCAGCGGTGTCTTTAAATCATGTGAAATATTGCGGATCAGCTCTTTTTCTTCCATATCGGAACGAATCTTGTCTTCGGACGACTGCTTTAAAATGACACGCATTTCCTCAAAATCACGGCACACATCACCGATTTCATTTTTCGGGACATTCGGCATTTCAAAATCAAAATTACCCGCCTGTATATTATGTGTCGCCAGCTTCAGCTTATTAAGCGGTGTCACAACGGAACGGTATATCCACAGATTCAGTATCAGGCTTGTAATCACCAGTATCAGAAAAACTGCCGCAAACAGTTCGATTGCAAACATTTTCAGCTGCGGTACAATCTGATTTAATGATGTCAGAATGGATACACTGTATTCATTGCCCTGACTGTCGGAAAAATTAATCTGCTTTACCAGTGTCTGGTAGTCGCCGCCCTTATAAAGTGCCACATCACAAATGTTCTCATCTTCATCATATGCCGGAAGCAGCTCATCAATATTTTTTTCTTTAAGCACCTCTGACTGATATGTATAGACCCCGTTTTTACGGACAACCAGCTCTGAGAGCTTCTCTGACAGTCTGTAATCAATATGCTCCAGATAGCTTTCATCGTTAAACTTTTCCGGATTTTCCTCTGCAATTTCACGGATATCGTCATAAATATTTTCCGTAATCTTTCCCATCAGCTCCATCGGCGAGTAAAAATCAATCAGAAATGTCTGACTGTCTATCTCATAGGTCTGGTACATATTCTGTGCATGGATTTTATACATGCCGCAGATAACCAGTCCGCACAGAACCATCGGAAGAATACTCATAATGCAAAAAGTTAATATTAATTTATTTTTCAGTTTCATTGTCATCTTCATTTCTGCGCACGCCCTACGTCTATTTTAGCTATATTCTGCAGCCTATATGATTCCGGTCCGCATAATGAATTTGTGTTCTGTGCGCACGGACACAAAATGCGTGTGTGAAATAGATAAATACCAAATTTATCATATCACAAATTGTCTTATTTTTATCAAAACAAACAATAAATTTTATTAAATATTAGTAATAAAAGTAAAAAGGCTGGTACACACCCACGTTTCCGCATCAGTGTATACCAGTTTTCATCAGCCGATTTTTAATTTAAATTTCTGTACATCTCTTTCTGAATCGACACGTTCAATTAAAGCACCAAGACTTCTTAACTTTCCTTCAAAATCTTCGTACCCTCTCTGAATATATTCAATGTCCTCAATTTCGGAAATGCCTTCCGCTGCAAGTGCTGCAAGTACAAGTGCCGCACCCGCACGTAAATCCGGTGCTGCAAGCTGTGCGCCTGTAAATCCGGATACACCTTCGATATAAGCGGTGTTACCCTCTACCTTAATCTTGCTGCCCATGCGGTTTAATTCGTCTACATATTTAAAACGGTTTTCAAAAATGCTTTCCGTTACCATGCTTGAACCGTTGGCAAGTGCAAGAACAACTGCCATCTGTGGCTGCATATCCGTTGGAAATCCCGGATACGGGAGTGTCTTTACATTGGTAGATTTTAATTCTTCACTGCCAATAACACGTACGCTGTCATCACCTTCAATGACCTGACATCCGATTTCAAGCAGCTTTGCAGATAAAGATTCCAGATGTTTTGGAATGACATCTCTTACCGTAATATCACCTTTGGTTGCTGCTGCCGCAAACATAAATGTTCCCGCTTCAATCTGATCCGGAATAATCGAATACGTCGTACCGTGCAGACGGGAAACGCCTTTAATACGGATAACGTCTGTTCCGGCCCCTTTGATATTCGCGCCCATTGCATTTAAGAAGTTCGCTACATCTACGATATGCGGCTCTTTTGCTGCATTTTCAAGAATCGTATCGCCTTCTGCCATGCAGGAAGCTAACATCAGGTTAATTGTTGCGCCGACTGTCACGACATCAAAATAAATGTGGCTGCCCACAAGCTTTTCTGCCTTTGTATGAATCTTTCCGTAGGAAATATCCACTTCCGCACCCAAAGCCTTAAAGCCCTTGATGTGCTGGTCAATCGGACGGCTTCCGATATTACATCCGCCCGGAAGAGCCACCTGGGATTCCTTGTACTTTCCAAGCAGTGCGCCCAGTAAATAATATGACGCCCTGATTTTCTTAATATATTCGTAATCTACATTAATATCACTGATAGAACCACTGTTAATCTGAACGGAATTATTGTATACATAAGTAACCTTTGCACCAATCCCCTCAATTGCCTGTAAAAGTACACGAATATCCCGTACATTCGGCACGTTTTCTATCGTTACCGTTTCATCTGTCATAATCGCAGCAGCGAGAATGCCGAGTGCTGCATTCTTTGCTCCACCTATGGAAACTTCTCCTTGAAGGCGTACTCCACCCTTAATCACATACTGTTCCATTGTTATGCACCTCTATCTTATCTATATCAACTTCATTATTATTTTCAACATATTCTGTTAAATTATAACATAAACATCACATTTGTAAAGAGTACAGCCAAAAAAACCTTGCGAAAATAGCTTTGTTTTGCAAAGGCGCATTTACAGTATATGCTTTATCTGATACATAAGAACTATCTTTTACTGAATAAAGCGCAGTGGATTTACGGTGCTGCCGTTTATCCACAGCTCAAAATACAGACACGGTTCATCGCAGTTTCCGGTACTGCCGCTGTTGGCAATCAGCTGTCCTGCTGTCACATTCTGCCCTTTTACCACACCAATTGCATCAAGGTGTCCATATCTTGTTACGGAGCCGTCTTTATGTGTAATGTCAATACAATATCCGTAATCTGCATACCATCCGGTACGTGTCACCGTACCCTCTGCCGCCGCATAAACAGATGTCCGCTCTTTTGCAAGCCAGATGACACCGTTATTTACATTTCCGCCAAACTGTCCGGAAACCGGTAACCCATACGCACTGTCTGACTGCGTACCCACTGAAATCACCTGTGGCTGCGATTCTGTCTGGACTTTTTCATCTATAATCTTCGTATCTGTCCGTCTTCCATTAATATAGGAAACCTCTGCCGTAACCTTTCTGGTTCCTGTGCTTCCTTCTTCCTCTATCGTATTCTTACCCTTCTGTGCTTCCTCATCCTGTATATACTGCGGTGTTGCACGATACGCCTCATCATATGTTTCACGCTTTGTCATCACAACAGACAGCAGGGTTTCCGGTACAGAAAGTGTTATCATCTCACCCTCTGCAAGCACCGAATCCGTATCCAGCTGCGTATTCCATTCGTAAATCTGTTCTTTATCAATTCTGTAATCGGAAGCGACGGATTCAACGGTTTCTCCCGCCTTTACTTCATATAACACACGGTTTTCTGATGATTTTGTCACTGCTTCGTAAGCCGTGTCCACATTGACAATCCCGGTCTTTGCAAGAAGCACTTCGCTGACAGTTACATTCTGCGCAAAATCAATGGATGTAATCCCGTCATGCACGACCGTTCCGTCTTCCTGTGTCGTGGATGCCTGTCCGCTTAGTACCGCAGATACGATGTCTTTGCTGGCATCCGTCTGGGTCTTTTCAAAGCTGACGGTATAATCTCCGCTGCTGCCTGTGGCATTTAACTGCACCGTATACTCTTTTTGGGTGTCATACTGCTGTTCCACACGGGAAAGCAGCGTATACACATCATCCAGACTTGCAAGTGTAACCGTTGCATCGTCCATTCTGACCATATAGGCAATCTGTGAATTCACATCTGTTATACTGGAAAATAATGCACTATAGATACTGTCTGAGAGTTCTTCCTCACTCATGCGTTCCGCCGTAAGATGGCTCTCTTTAATTACCGTATACTCCGGCTCCATATATACAACATCAGGATAAATGCCGGAAAGCCGTCCTCTTGCATCTGCAAGCGCTTTTGCCGCATCTGCGCGGGAATTGGCAGCCCCGACTTCTGTTCCGTTTACTTCTATACGGTAATACGCTACCTGATTATTTAAAAGATTCTTTTCTACAAACGGTATTGCAAATAAGCATACCATACTGGCAACAAACATTGCTGTCAGCAACATCAGTCTCATTCTTTTCCCATATTTGGTAAAATGTGACATGACTCTCTCCATTTCTGCCGTGTGACGGCATTTCTATCATAATCTATAACATAATCCATAAACTGTGTAGTTTACTGTTTTGTAACACTTTTGTAATATTTGTCATGTTACCATATCCGGAGCAATTTGTAAAGAGCGGGCATCTTTGATGTCCGCCCCTTTAAGCCTGTAGTGTTATTCTTCTTTTTTACGCGAATCAAAGTAGACAAACGCATCTATTTTTTCAAGAATATCCGCGAAAATTTCCCGCGGCGCAGCTTCAATGTATTTCGTCAGGATTTCATTTTCCTGCTTTTTATAACGACCGTAGAAAATGTCGTACAGGTTGTGACCGCGCACGTAAATCCGGATATTTTCAATGTTATCCACAATGTCCTGACGGGACTGTATCTTTATCCCCGTTTTTTTTAACATAGCTTTCACACTTGTTAATTTATAGAGATATTCCTGATATTTACTCCACAAAATGTCGTAAAACGCATCGACACTTTTTACAACACCAATCTGCGCCATGACTTCCGGAAACAGAAAATAATTCTCAAACGAATAATATTTTAAAATCAGCACATTTTTCTCCGTAACCCGTGGAAGATTGCCTTTATCTTCATGTGACCGGTCGCCGTAATATTTGCAAAGCTGCTGTCCTAACTGCATCCTGTTTTTGCCGTCGCTGTCCCGGATCATCATAAAACTGTCCTTTAAATAAACGGAATTAATGTATTTTAAATTGGCATACGTCTTGATATTCGTGCAGCTGTTGGTGGAAATAATCGCAATGCGCTTGAGCTGTCCGGACTCATCATAGACCTCGGAATAATATTTTTTAAGCAGCAGCGGCAGGCGGCTCTTATCCTGCTTACCCTCAACAATAAAGACAAAGCTCACATTCATCAAGTCATTTGCCGTGTAACCCAGATCATTTAAAATGGCATCCAAGTCGGTGTCTTCACGTACACACGTATTGTACCTGCTGTCGGAATACACCTGACGGATCTGTCCCGATGTAAAGTTAAACAGCATTTCCGGCTCGTGCGTGGAAAATATAACCTGATTCTTTTTGGACAGCCGATAAAGGATTTCACTCGCAACCTTTTTTAACTGCGGGTGCAGATAAATTTCCGGTGTATCTACCATAATAATATACGGTGCTGTGTTTTTTGTATCCACATAGGTCTGAAGCAGGGATAAAATGTAAATGCTTTTTAAGCCTTCACCGAGCGCATCCAGTCCGCCCTCTTTTTTGCTGCCGCGCATACGCACAACGGTATCAATTTTAAACAGTTCGTCCGCATCAAATTTAATCTCATAATGAATTTCATGGGACTGCCCGCCGTTGCGGCTGAAATAGTAGTTTAAACGCTCTGACAACCGGTTTAAATTACACGTAAATAATTTGTACTGCAACAGGCGGCTCGTTTCCATCAGTGTCAGCTGTTCCGGCGTTTTTTTCTGGATTACGCCGATACATTCAAAGCACTGGTGGCATTTGCGTTTTTCATCAAAAATGCACCGGTCGTCCCGCAGTGCCTGCAGTCCGGTATCCTGCTGTAATAAAATCAAATCCTGACTGATATCTTCTTTGTCACGGTACTGGTCCACGAAATAGATTTTCGGAAAAATACTTTTGATATAACGGTTGTTTTTAAAATAACCGTCTTTATAGCGTACGATGCCGTTTCTGCCGTAAATGTATTCAAATTCAAGCGTGCCGCCATCCTCCGTTTCCTGATAGGACGGCAGCTTTTTACAAAAATTTTCTTTCCACAGTGAGAACTGCTTGAAATTACCGACAATGCCGTTCTGATGCAGATACTCTAAATCTTCATCTGTAATCAGAAGCTGTATGCCGATGGTAATATTGCCGTCCCGGTGGTGAAAATCCGCTTCGGATATGGCATAATCGCCGGATACCGCGCGGATTGCATCAAGCATGACAGATTTTCCGGCATTGTTTCTTCCGACTAAAATAAGTACGTCTTCAATATCGCGGATTACCAGTTCCTCTACGGATTTAAAATTTTTAATGGACAACTGTGTAATTTTCAACGAAAATGCCCCCTTTTTGTCTTACTTTTTTCCTTTTTCTTTTCGGGTATGTTTACCGCTTCTGCCTTTCGCTTTTACACCTTTTTTTGTGCTGCTTTTAGACTTGTGTTTCGGGTTGTTTCCGGCAATGCTTTGGGGTTTGTTTTTTGCTACGGAGTATCCGAATGTGCCAATCTTTTTACCCAGTGTAAAATATTCACCGTGGGAATATGTCACTAAATCTGCCGCATTTAAGTCAAATCTGCCTTTTTCATCCATGTAATCATCATCAACCCGCACCGCCACGACTTCTGCCAGAAACATATCGTGTGTGCCCAGTTCAAGCACCTGTGTCACACGGCACTCTATATTGACCGGACTTTCCGCAATGCCCGGTGCTTTTACCTTTTCTGACGGCTGCGGTGTCAGGTGCATTTCCTGAAACTTATCAACATCCCTGCCGGAACGCACACCACAGTAATCGGTTGCACGGCATAACTGCTTTGTCGTCAGATTTACAACAAATTCTTTTGTTTCCTTTATAATGTCATAGGAATATCGGTTTTTCCTTACGGAAATTGAAAGCATTGCCGGATCTGAACAGATTGTTCCTGCCCATGCCACGGTAATAATATTCGGTTTTCCGCCCTCGCGCTGGCAGCTCACCATCACTGCCGGTACGGGATATAACATATTTCCCGGTTTCCACGTCTGTTTTGCCATTTTTAAATGTCCTTTCTGATTTTTGTATTCGGTTTCTGTGTTATATTTGCATTCTTTTATGGATACACTATCTTATGATGTCATCATCAAACCTTTGTATATGCCGTATTCCGGCGGATTGGAGTTTTATGAATACTGTCACCCAGAAACTTACGCGCTTAAAAATATTTACCGCAATTTCTTTTATCCTTACTGCGGCGCTTGGCACTGCCTGTCACTTTGCCTTTGATTTTTTCGGTCAGAGCCGTCTGATTGCCCCTTTTGTTCCTGTCAATGAGTCTACATGGGAACATTTAAAGCTATTGTTTTTTCCGTTTCTTTTACTGCTTGTAATCGGCTGTTTTGCCGGTATTGCAGGCGGCAATGCACCTATTTCCAACCGCAGTCTGAAAAAAATGTTTTTATCCTGCTACTGGGACGGCGCGGCATTTGGCGAACTCTGCGGCATGGCAGCCGTTGTCGTCTTATTTTACGGCATCAACGGTATTTTAGGCTTTAATCTGGACTGGGTAAACATCGCTATTTATTTTATTGCTGTTTTATACGCCCACTATACCTTTTACCGGTATGCGTGTCTTCCATATTATAATACATTTTCCTACCACAAACCGCATCGTCCGGTTCCGCTGATTCTGCCTGTTTTTGTACTGATATTTGTGACATTTTTATTCATGCTTTTTACCTTTTATCCACCGCACATCGGTCTTTTTTCCGACCCGCAAAATGGCAGCTACGGTCTGTCCGCCAGTCTTTTTACCAGATACTCATATCCTTCCAGAATGACGGCACTGTGGTCAGAAGCCAGCAGGGTCGTGTGTTCCATCGTATAGGTTTTATTTTCAAGTACCGCACCCGGACTCCACTCTACACGGACCTGGGATTCCGTGCGGACTGCCAGTTCCTTATTTTCAAGGCATAACCGATGCGTCGCGCAGACTGTACCGTCTGCGTTGTTTTTTCTTGAAATTTCGGTATCTTTTATTGTAAACCAGCCTGCATTTTTAGCATCATCGCCAGCTTTTTCATGCAGAAGTCCCTCCGGCACCAGCGCAATATAGGCAGTTGTGATAATCCGCGTACGCGGGTCCCTGTCATATGCACCATATGTTTTTAACTGTTCAAAGTTTAAATGCTCAATTCCTGTTTCTTCCTGTAATTCTCTTGCTGCCGCCGTTTCGAGATTTTCCCTGTACTCCACAAATCCGCCCGGCAGCGCCCACCATCCGATGCTTGGGTGGTTTCCCCGCTGAATCAGCAGTACTTTGGTCACTTTCTTTTCGGATTCATTGTAGGCAAATACCGCCATATCTACGGTATTGCACGGATTCTGGTATTTATGCGGGTCATATTTTTCCAAAAATGTGACTAAATCTTCTCCGGCTGCGTTTTTTTCTCCCGTTCCCATAAATGCTTTTACAGCTTTTTCTTTATCTAAATACATATTTCTCTCCATTTCTGCCGCCTTGTGCAAGCACGGCACTTCTTTCCGCTTTTAACCGGCACGGCTCATTGCTTACGCACATTTTACCACAAATGGGGGTTGTATTAAATCCCTGTGGTTACAATTGTTTTTATTTTCTGTCTTTTTTGAGTTTTTATTAAATTTTTATTTTTTTTAGTTCTATTTTATGCTACTTGTACATCTTATTTATTTATGCTACAATGCAATTATAAGAATTCGTGGAACATCATAGAAAAGATTACATATTTTCCGCCTTTCCAAGGGGGTTTTATGCCTTTTAAAGTTGTGTCGTCCCACGATGATATTACCGCAAATGCGGAGGAATGGAGGATTTTATGATTGGAAATGTAATCGTTGGTCAGTCTGGTGGTCCAACATCAGTAATTAACTCAAGTCTGGTAGGTGTATACAAAACTGCACGTGACAGAGGGGCAAAAAAAGTATACGGTATGCTTCACGGCATCAAGGGGCTGCTGGACGGACAGTATGTTGACCTTTCTGAAAAGATTAAGACTGATATTGACATCGATTTGTTAAAGAGAACCCCATCTTCTTATCTGGGTTCCTGTCGTTACAAACTGCCGGAGGTAAATGAAGATAAAGCTGTATATGAAAAAATCTTTAAGACACTTGAAGATTTGGAAGTAAAATACTTCTTCTACATCGGTGGTAACGATTCCATGGATACTATTAAGAAGCTTTCCGATTATGCAAATCTTGTAAACAGTGACATTAAATTTATGGGTGTTCCAAAAACTATCGATAATGACCTCGCTGTTACTGACCACACACCGGGTTACGGTAGTGCTGCCAAGTATATTGCAGCAACGATGAAAGAAATTATCCGTGACGGTCTTGTTTATGATTATCCGACAATCACAATTGTTGAAATCATGGGACGTAATGCCGGATGGCTGACTGCTGCTGCTGCTCTTGCGAAGGGTGAAGACTGTGAAGGCGTAGATATGATTTACCTTCCTGAAAAGGTATTTGATATTGACAAGTTCATGGCAAGAGTAAAATCTTTAAGCGAACAGGGTCGTTCTATGGTTATTGCGATTTCAGAAGGTATTAAGGTTGCTGACGGCAGATACGTATTTGAACTTTCTGACCACGTAGAATTTGTCGATGCATTCGGACACAAGCAGTTAGCAGGTTCTGCAAAGTTCCTTGCAAACAAGATTGGTTCTGAACTCGGCATCAAGACAAGAGCAATTGAACTTTCTACCATGCAGCGTTGTGCCGCACACATGACTTCCCGTACGGATATCACAGAGGCCTTCAACGTAGGTGGTGCAGCTGTAAAGGCAGCTTTTGAGGGTGCTACAGGACAGGTTGTTGTCTTAAAGAGAATTTCTGATGACCCATATATGTGCATTACAGAAACACATGATGTTCATGATATTGCCAATGTGGAAAAGAAGATTCCGTTAGAATGGATTACAGATGACGACTATGTTACAGATGATCTGATTCACTATATCAGACCACTCATTCAGGCTGAACTTTCACCAATTATGGTTGACGGTCTTCCAAGACATTTAAATGTCAATTTCTAAAACTGAATAACATTTTAGGTGAAATCCCCGGAAACCCGTGTCGCGGCTGACCGGGGATTTTTATTTTTAAATTTTTCCAATATAATAATTTTTTATTCTTCCCCTTGTCATTCTCCCGATTATCCATTACAATCACTGTATCTTAAAAATATGAACATACACGGACAGCCGCTTCTTTTAACGGACTGCCGGCTGTTTTTTGAAGAATGGAGATTTAAAAATGAAATTTGTAATACAGCGTGTCAATCACGCAAGTGTCACCGTTGACGGTCAAACGGTCGGTTCTATCGGTAAAGGACTGCTGATTTTATTCGGCGCCGGAAAAGGAGATACTGAAGAAATGCTGCCAAAGTTTGTGGATAAAATCACAAAGCTGCGGATTTTCTCTGATGGAAATGACAAAATCAATCTTTCCCTTTTGGACGTAGGTGGCGAACTGCTTGTCGTAAGCCAGTTTACACTTTACGCCGACTGCCGCAAGGGAAACCGTCCAAGCTTTTTTGATGCCCTTGAACCGGACCGTGCCGATGCTTTATACGAGAAATTTGTTGCATTGTGCCGCGAAAAAGTCACCAAAGTAGAAACCGGAAGCTTCGGTGCACATATGCGTGTTGACCTTGAAAATGACGGTCCGTTTACCGTTGTCTTAGACAGCCGTGATTTTTTCAAAGAATCCTCAAATGAAAGGCGGGAAAATTAAGATGTTCCGATTATGGTGTAAATTATTTGATGACAGCAATCATCTGCTCAAGGATATGGTGGTGGAAAATGATGATGCGGCCACAAACCGTACCCGAAAAATTTTTGACGGTATCCACAGTGCCTGCTATGCCTTTGATTTAAGCGAGCCTATCTGGCTGGATTCCAATGTTGCGGAGTTTAAACGTCATTCCAAAGTCCGTTTCTATCAGGATAATTTTATTGACAGCATTGACTTTTCTTATATGGAAATTCAGGTGATTGAAGAAGACTAATACAAAAGACTATTCTTGCAATAATTTTTTTTAATAAATACAGTTCCAATACACATTTATTTTTGTAAATGTGTATTGGAACTTTTTAGACTGTAACAAAAATATCTGTGTATCAGCGTTTTGTCTGATTCATCGACCGTGCCAGCTTCTCAACTGTTTCTTCTGGCAGTTCTGCCAAGTCTGCTACCGATTGAATGTCATTGCCAAGTGCAAGCAGTTTTTTTGCAATCTGGATTTTGGTCTGTTCTTCTCCCTCACGCCGTCCTTCCGCGCGTCCCCGGTTTAAGATGTCTTTTGCTTCATAGTTTAATACTTTTCCGCCCATTTGCTGACTCACTCCCTTCGCTACTTTTTCGTACTTTGCCGCTAAATGCTCTATTACTTTGCGTGACATTGCAAGAATTACAACTTTCGGATACTCCGTTAAATCACCCATCTGGCAGGCAATTTCAAGCCGTTCACGGATTGCGGCATATTCTTCCTCCAGCTGTTTTAACTTTTTCTTATTTTCTTCGAGTTCTTTAAAATCCTTTTCATACACAAAGATATGAAACGGTATCAGAAAGAACAGTTTTTTCTCAAACAGTTCATGAATCGTATAGCGTTTTACTTTTAATACCGGCACGATATAGGATACCTTTCCGCCCGGAGTTAAGACTTTAACCGTCATGTGTTCCGGGGTGTTTTGGGTATGCCGGAGGGATACAATCGCTGAATCTGGGAATTGTACTGTCAAAATATTTGATGTAAACTCTCTGTTTTCTAATGCAAGCTGTGTATCGTACTCAAACATTCGCACAATCATGGTGCCGTCCTCCGTACTCTGACATTCAATGTGATACCGTTTGCGCTGTGATGTGTTACAGCTGGCAGAACCGCCGTAAACCTGATTTTTCAGTGGCTGTGCTGTCGGTGCTGTTTCTTCACTGATGATTTCAAAGCTGGAATCTGTAATCCGTTCCTGCTCACTGCCGTCCGGCATCTTGATAAAATGCTCGTTTTGAAGCAGGCAGATAGTTTCTTTTCCGGTATATTTTGTATGAAAAATTTCATTCACAACCGGAATCATTAACTCCGTACAGTCGGTTAAAAGTGTACGGAATACGTCATCGTATGGTGTATTATCCATGCATTCTTCCTTTCTTTTATTATACTGGACTTGTGGGATTGTCGACAAGCATTTCAATGGATTTTCTAAAATTTTTTCAAGTCTTTTGGGATTTCAAACCAGTTATAAATGGGGTCTGAACGAATATAGAACAACATTTCAGAATCCGCAGTAAATTCCAAAAAAAATGATAAAAATACAGACGAAATCTAAAAAACTTAGATTTCAACAATTAATCAGATTTCAAACACGTAATAATTGATATAAAACCGTGCTTAATTTGAGTTTTAGAATATATTCTATTAATAAAATAACATATCTTTATTTTATTTGCAATAGTATTTAAAACTTTTTTAAGTTAAAAACAAAGTGTATTAGGTTCTGCCTGATGATCATAACCTACACACTTTGTTTTATATACATTCATTCTTATAGTATTAAATTGAGTGCCATTAAATTATACAAATATTCAAATAGACTAATTAATTTCTTTCATATATTCTTTGACAACCATCATCGTCTGTTACCTTTAACTTATCCCCTGATAATTCATAACTAGAAACATCATCACCTATTTTAAGCCTTCCATTCTCAGCTATCCATTTTTCTGAATACCCGTTCTCTATAGCAGAACCATCGCTAAACAACTCAAGCTTATCATATCCAACACTATACATATACTTTGCATTTTCGCATTTTATCACTGGCATTTCTACCAATGTCCATTTACCTAATAAATTATCTTTGGAATTGCTATCTACTTCTTTTTTTCCACACGCACTTAAACATACTAAAACTAAAATTAACACAGTTATTAATATTTTTTTCTTTTTCATTGATTATTCCTCACTTTCATTATTATGTAAATTCATATAATATATTTTTTCATTTGCCACCTTACAAACCAATTTTTACCTTTTTGTTACAACCGTATTCCTATAAAAAGCCTGTTCACCTATTTCAACATTATTGGAAATAATAATTTCTTTTAACTGCTTACACAATGCAAAGGCAAAATCATCTATTTTTTCTAACTGCTCACTATTCTCTATTTTTTCTAGATTTTGACACCCCATAAATGCAGAATGACCTATTTTTTTTACATTGCTTGGTATATATATTTCCTTCAGTTCATTGCAATTAAAAAATGCATCTGTTGTGATTTCATCCATTCCATTTGACCAGTATACATTTTCAACATCTGAATACATAAAAGCCCCTGGATACATTTCTGATATATTATCATCTATTGCTATCGTTTTAATATCCAAAGATATATTATTTTCTCTTAAATAATCTTTCCAATCTTTTATCACGCCCCCTTTACCTTTTATAACAAATATATTATCTTTATAATACCAATTAGCATATGCTCCACATTTTCCTTTATATTCAGCATTTTCTTCATTTATAGAATTCATTATTTCATTCTTTTTATTTTGCCATTCTTGCTGTCGCTTATCTGTTTCACTTAACTCTGTAGTTGTTTCTTCATTATTTATAACATTCCTTTCATTGCAAGCCGATAAAGAAAACAATGCCAAAAATATACACCACATCAAAAGTATTTTTTTCATAGCAATTCTCCTCTATAATTTGAACAATTCTATTATTTTAGATTTATTTTCTTTGAAATTATACATATATATTTTTCCATCTTTAATATCGATGTAATTTCCCTTAAAGAAGTTATCTTTTACAAACGACTGATTTGTACTTGTCATAGTAATTCCAATATCTTTTTTATTTTTTACATCGTATACTTTATATCCCTCATGATCTTCATACAATATTACATCTTCATACAATTCTTTCTTATATCTAATTTCAGTACTCTGTAGTTCCTTAATCCATTCACCATTTTTATTTATTATTCCATAATACTTCTTTCCAGAAGGATTGTTTATAACAATATCGCAATAACCACATTCATCAAAGACATACTCTCCTAATTTCTTTTCAGCACTAATACCTGAATACTTATCAGAGCTTTCCACATCAAATTCTGACAAATCAATAATTGTATTTCCATCTAAATCATAAAATTTCTTATCTGTATAATTATAATAAACTCCATTGCTATATGTACAATCTAACGTTTTAGATGTACTACCAAGTACCTGATTACCATGTACATCTAATATTCCATTACCGTCTACACTTCTATATGACATATAACCATTTATATAACTACTATGAGCTTGATATGTATCTTTAAACACCTCTTTGGTTTTTATGTTTACAAAGTATGAATATGGCATATCTTTTAAATAAACTATACCATCACCAATATAGTCCACTTTTAATGTTGATGATTTAAAATATTTTACATCTATTTTATTACTTTTCAGACTTTCATCATCGGTACTAACTGAATATTGAATATCACCTTTTACATCTTTGAACACTAATTTTGCAACACTTGAAGTAGGATTTTCTTCAAATATAGTTGCTAATATCATAGGACTTTTATCAACCAAATATATATTATAAAATTTATCATTTGAATTTATATATTTATAAGATATATCATTTCCAGTCACATCTGTAATTTTGTAATATGAGTTTTGTTTTGCACTATTAATATATTGTTTTGCATATATTGTATAAAAAAACTCTGTTGGGCAACTATCACCATTATACTCGTTTAAAATCTGTCCATTTTCATCAAACAAATATACTTTATCATCAGAAACTCCTAAAAAACGCTCATCACAATCTCCTGTGTATTTCACACTTTTTAATTTAACATCAACTATATTATTTATTTCTGTAGATTGATTTTCTTTTTGATCTGATACATTAACCATCTCGCTTTTATTTTCAATGTCATTTGTTTTATGTGAGCATCCTGCTAATAATAATAAGGCAATTCCAATTATTAATACATATTTTCTCATAATCATTCTCTCCTATTCTTTAAGTACATGCACATTTTTTTGCCCTTGTAGTTTATTAAATAATATCATAAATGCCTATACAATTCAAGTATCATTATATTATATAGGTAGGTGCACTATGGATTACTATAAAATTGGTCAACGCATTAGGAAATTTCGCAAAGCAAACAACTTATCACAAGAACAACTTGCTGAAAAAATCGGAATATCTGTCACTCATCTAAGCCATATTGAAACCGGAAACACAAAACTCAGTCTGCAGGTGCTTGTAAATATTGCTGATTGTTTATCCGTTCAAACAGACGAATTACTATATGATACAAACATCAAAAATTCCTATTTAAAAGAAGAAATCCTTGATATTATAAGTAATTGTTCAACTCAGGATTTTTACATACTCAGAGATATTATTAAAGCTGCTAAATATTCCTTAGACAAATATAAAAATCAGAATTCAAATTCATAGATTAAAGATATAGCAATTTCCCCCTTCTAGGTAGATAAGTGAAATAATAAAAACTTGTCATCTAGACGGGAGCATATTTCAAGTGTAAGAGTCTATGATTTGACGTTTCTTATCAGCAAACAAGCATTGATACAATTAAATATGAAAAGAACAAACTTGATGCCTTACATAACAATCACGAAAAAAGAACGTCATTTAACCCTCTTGCTGAGATAGAATGACTTCAGGCTAAATTAAATTAGAAAAATCGAAATACCAAAATAAGAGTATCTAGGGTTGGAATGTGTATTGATAATAGTTCACTAGAAGATTTCTTGCAAATCATAGAATTTATTTACAAGTAGCACAAAAACTGCCAACAGATTATTTCTGTTGGCAGGAAAATTTTATATTTTTCAATTGTCTACTTGACGAGAAAGCGGTTCTCCCATTCAGGGCAGACAGCCTTTTATTATTATCCAACGACATTCCGGGCTTTGCCTTCCGTAAATGCCTTAATATTTTCATAGACCTCATCCATCAGTCTTGTACGGGCTTCTACGGTTGCCCAGGCAATGTGTGGCGTTACAATGAGTTTTGTACTGTCTTTTACGGAATTGAGCGGATTGTCTGCTTCAACCGGTTCTTTTGTCAGCACATCCAGTCCTGCTGCCGCAATCTGATTTTCATTCAAAGCGGCTACCAGATCCGCATCATTTACAATCGGACCACGTCCGACATTAATTAAAATGGCGCTGTTTTTCATCTTCTCAAATGCCGCCTTATTCATCAGATTTTCCGTATTCTGATTCAGCGGTGCATGAATGGATAAAATGTCTGACTGCGCTAAAATTTCATCAAATTCAACACGCTCATACGGTACATCATAAGTATGTCCGCTTGCTGAATAATAAATCACCTTGCAGCCAAAGCTTTCTGCGATTTTTGCCACACCCCTGCCGATAGCACCGAGTCCGATAATGCCCCATGTCTTGCCTGCAAGTTCATGAAATTTTGCATCAAAATGCGTAAAACACGGACTGTTAATATATGCACCGGATTTTACATAGTTATCATAATAGCTCAACTTTTCAAGCAGATAGAAACACAGCGCAAAGGTATGCTGAATGACAGACTGTGTGGAATATCCCGCAACATTGGCAACCGTTATGCCATGTGCCTTTGCATAGGCAAGGTCAATGTTGTTATAGCCTGTGGCGGTTTCTGCAATCATTTTTACCGCCGGTGCACCGGATAATACCGCTTCGTCAATCACAACTTTATTGGTAATAATGACTTCCGGATTGTGTTCTGTAATCCGCTGTTTTGCTTCTTCCCTGCTGCTTTGCGGATATGTAATCACTTCGCCGAGTTCCTTTAACTTATCCAGTGAAATGTCATCTCCCAAAGTAATTGAATCCAGTATCAGTATCTTCATTGTCAAAACTCCTTTCGTCTGTTTGTACAGTTCTTTTATTAATCAAATTATAACATTTGATGTTGTTTTTTCAAGAAAAATGTCCTTTTGCCGCACAGATTTTATCATATCTTCTGTTCATTTTCATAAACTCACTGGCAGCTTTCCCTTTTAATTTTGCAGCCATCACTTTTCCCGCTTCACTGCGCACGGCGCCACTGTTTTCCAGATAATCCACGAGTTCCACAACCGTATCCTTTAAATAGCCGTCCACATCTGCCATACAGTCCATAAAATGCAGGGACACACAGCACATCGCCGCGACCGCCGCACAGATATAGACTTCATCTGTATTTCCCTTAAAAAGAACCGCCGAAAATATTCCCAGTAAAGCAATCCCATATTTGACCATTCCCGCAATCCGCTGCCATGCTTTCATGCGCAGTCCACAAATTTTCTCATTTTCGATAATCTTTTCCACAAAAACTTCGGTGTTATTCACCGCAATCTCCAGCTTACAGCAGTCATCATACTTGTCGACTGCCTTGCGGATCACCGGCACTTTTCTTGTTCCGCTGCGGATATCCTGTATCATCTCATAGCAATTTTTAAATAAAAACAGCCAGATAGCCATCCCCGCCATAAACACCACTGCCATCAACACTACTATTATTTTCATACTTCCCCCATTTCTGAACAACTTGTTGCAAACAAGCTTTCATTTAAGGCTTGTTTACACTCCTTTCCCATAAGCCATACTGCCTTTCAATTACGTAACATAATAATATCGCAGAAATGCTAAATTGAAAAGCATTTCTGCGATAAATCGTTCGTCAAATATCGGGGACATTCGTCTTATTTTAAGCTTTTGCGACTAGGCAATGCGGGAAACAAGTTCCTTTAATAAAAGAACAGAGTTGTGGATTGCCTGTTTTTCAAATGTCGGATAATCCATGGTCGCGCTGTCATCTGCCTTATCGGAAATTGCACGTAAGATGACAAACGGCACACCGTTTAAATATGCAGCCTGTGCAATCGCTGCGCCCTCCATTTCCGTGCAGTAACCGTCAAAATTGGCACTAATTCTTTCCTTTATCGCCTTGTCTGAAATAAACTGATCGCCGCTGACAACTCTGCCCACATGCACGCCAATCTGCGGCACAACCTTTGCACAGCTTTCCTTTGCCAGCTCAATCAGTTTTGCATCGGCCTTAAATGAGAGCGTATCCATTCTCGGAATCTGACCGGGTGCATAGCCAAAGCCTGTTGCATCCATATCGTGATGCAGTACATCATCCGAAATAACAATGTCTGCAATGTTAATTTCATTTTTTAAAGAACCGGCAATGCCTGTATTAATCACATAATCCACGCCGAAATCGTCCACTAAAATCTGTGTGCAGACCGCCGCATTGACCTTACCGATACCACTTCTTACAATAACAACATCTTTTCCGGCAAGCTTTCCGGCTTTAAATGTCATCTGCGCCTTTGTTTCCTCGCGTTCAATGTCCATGACTGCTACAATCTGTTCCACTTCTTCATCCATTGCTCCGATAATTCCTATCATAATATTCTCCTTTTTATTTACTTGTCAGCAGTGAATATGAAATCGTGCTGACTTTATCGTTATTCATGACAAATGTCAAGGTCATTTTATCCTTAGAATACGCATAGGTGTTGCCTGCTGCAACGTAATCCGTGCCGTATGCCTTTGTCACTGCCGCAAAGCTGTCACCGATTTTAATACCTTCTGCCGTATTTACTGTATCATCTTCGAGCGTAATTGTATAGATATACTTTTTGCCGTCTTTTTCATACGTCTGTAAGGTAAAGCCGTCATAATAATAAAAGGTATCTTTTCCTTCGAATGCACAGCTTAATGCCTCATATGTGCCGCTAGGCGGTGTTCCAAGTGCATCTGTTACCGTCTGGGCATCTTCATTAATATAAATCTGCTGGTCACCTGTGGTAAAAATGTAACCGCTCTGCTGATTTTTTGCACTGCTGCCGGATGCTGTACCGCAGCCTGCAAGTGAAATTACGGTCACTGCAATACACAGCGCCGTTATCCAAAATTTTTTCATCAATCTGCTGTTCCTTTCTCTGCTTCATATCGTTCTTCCATTTCCTGCCAGTAGGATAAAACCGCACTGTCCTGCCTGTGATCAGGCAGATCACATTCTGTCCGCAGAATCTGTCCGAAATAGCAGGAAAGCTTTTCCGCGCCCCACACATTTAAGTGCAGTCCCGCATCATAAGTATCGGTTGTCAAATCAATCCCGGATTCCTGCATGGACTCCAGAAAATTGTAATACGGCAAATCATTCTGCGTGGCATAATCTTTGATCTGTTCTTCCCATTCATCATACCACACCGGATAAATTGTCGGCGCTTTCATCAGCACCAGACGGATATTTTTTTCTTTGCAAAGCTGCGTGATTTTATCCAGATAGTACCACGCATTTTCACCAAACGAATAATCGGCAAGCGGCGTCTTTCTCGGCTGTGTCGTCACACCCTTTCTCTCCGTCTGCAATAAATATCCGTTATACGAAACCATATCTTTTGAAAACATATACCGGAAATCTTCTTTTGTCAATGCACTCCACCGCGAATGAAACCGAAGCAGTGGAAATACATAGCTTATAAAACTTTCTTTTTCTGTCATGGAAGCCCGTATGGATGCCGCCTTGCTGTCCGACCACTTCATGCCGTCTAAGGTCATGCGGTTATACGCTTCATTCTGCGGTTCATTGTACTTCATGGACAGCACGTTAAACACGACCGCCTTTGGTGTTTCATACCGCAGGGTTTCTTCCAATAAATAATACGACTGCCAGATCAGCTGCTGCGCGCTGCCGCGGATATAGCTTGTAATGCCGTATTCCTGCCAGAGTGTAACCGGAGAAATATTTTCATAAACCTCACAGTCCCCGATAAATATGACATCATTGTTTTTCGGTGCTTTATAATACTCGGCAATGAGTGCGCCTTCCTTTACATTTGACATATACTTTGGCATGAGCAGTGCCTGGGCAAAGTACAGGGCAAGGACAGAAAGCACCATAAGAACTGCCACAATGCCTAAAGTTTTTATTTTACTGCGTACCATTTCTGTCCTTTCTTCATTATAATACACGGTTTAAAGCATGAAACCGCCGTGTCTTCCCAAACCTCTTTATGTACAAACATTTTTTAAAACTGGTTATATATGAACTGATTCGCATCGTACCCGATTCCGTACGCGCCGAAAATTAAAATGGCAAATAAAAGCGCAAAAACGACAAGATACTGCACTGCCGCTGTTCTTTCATAAAGCCGCTCCCGGATACTGCCTCTCCGCTGTTTTAAGCTGACACACAGCACCAGAACAACTGCCACTGCCACAACCGCATAATCCGCCGCTGTCAGACCGAGCTGTAACAGTCCCTTCATCGCCGCTGTCATATTCCAGTCCGTAAACATCGTCCCAAACATTTTAAAAGTCAGCCCGACATTCCGGTAACAGTCCAGCATACGCAGTGAGGACATCAAAAGCACCGTGCGCACCACCTGAAAAATACGGTAGGCATATTTTTTTTGTATGCCCGGAAAACGTTCGTGAAATTTTTCATAAAGCGGACGACATTCCTGTGAAAGCAGAATGACTACGGCATTTAACAGCCCCCACACAATGAAATTCCAGCTTGCGCCGTGCCAGATTCCCGTGGCAAACCATACCACCAGTGTTACAAAATACACCGGAATCCGCCTGCCTGCCGCCACGCCGAAATGTTTCCGGCAGAATGTAGACATTGACAGCACCGGCATGGACGCAGACAGCGGATAAAACAGATAATCCTTAAACCACGTTCCCATGGTAATGTGCCATCTGCGCCAGTATTCCGCAATATTTTTTGAAAAATACGGTCGTTCAAAGTTTTCGGCAAGCTGTATGCCAAACATCTGCGCAATACCGATTGTAATATCAATGCCACCGGTAAAGTCGGCATATAATTCTGCCGCATAAAAAAGCATGCCGCAAAATACGTAGAATCCGCTGTAAATATCCGGCTGTCCCACAATGGCATTGACCGCCACCACGATACGGTCTGCGATGACCAGCTTTTTAAAATAGCCCCACAGCACACGCTCCAGCCCGAACCACACCGTCCTGAAATCAAACCGATGCGGCGCATACAATGTCTGTGACAGTTCGCCGAAACGACTGATGGGTCCCTGTATCAGCTGTGGAAAAAAGGACGTAAACAGCGCCATTTTAAAAATATTTTTTTCTGCTTCGGCCTTACCGCGGTAAACGTCAATCACATATCCCATTGTCTGAAACGTATAAAAGGAAATGCCAAGCGGCAGTACCAGATTCACACGGGCAATGGAGTGTCTGCCGGTAAACAGCGCCGCAATGCCGTTTACATTGGCAATCGCAAAATTCGTATATTTTAAAACCGCAAGAATTCCAAGATTCACAAGAAGACAACCTATAAAAATCATGCGCTTTTTACGCTTTATCTGCTGTTTGTACGCTTTACGCTCCTGCTTTGACCAGACTTCTTTGTGTGCCTTTACCGTGTCATCCATGTGGTACTGCACCGCAGACATGATACGGGCGGCGGCATATGAGGTCACAATCGTAACTCCCATAAACAGCAGCCCGTAAAGCCCGGAACGTGCGTAAAAAAATACATTTGCAACAAGCAGTAAAATCCACTGAAACCGCACCGGAATCAGATAATACAGCACCAGCACACACGCTAGAAATGCCACAAATTCAAATGATGTAAAAAGCATGGTTATTCATCCTCTAAACGTGTAATCAGCGCATACAGCGCCTGTGCCGAATTAAAGTTTTCCGGTCCTAATTCATCTGCCGGAATGACAACATCAAACCGGTTATGCACCTCGGCGATAATCGTAATCATGTCAAACGAATCCAGAATCTTATCCGTAATCAATGTGGTACAGTTTTCATAATCCACATCCGGGTGCAGTTCTTTTAAAATTTCAATTAATTGTTCCATATTTCTTCTATTCTCCAGCATACATCTCTTTTAATTTCATGCGGTCGACTTTGCCGTTTAAGGTCAGCGGCAATCTATCCACCTGTCGTAAAACGCTCGGCACCATGTAGCGTGGAAGGCGCTCCTTTAAAAAGGCAAGCACCTCTGCCGGCTGTACTTCTCCCGCATAAAATAATACAATTTTTTTCTTTTCCTCATCATAAATACAACAGCCGCCTGCGATTTTTTCCATGCAGTTTACACTGCCTTCAATTTCACCAAGTTCAATACGATGTCCCATATGTTTAATCTGATAATCCTTACGGGAAGCAAACATTAATTCTCCGCGGTCATTATAATAACCCAAATCTCCGGTCTTATAAATAATCTCCGGATAGTCCTTATTGAGCGGATTCTGCACAAAATTCCCGGCAGTCTTTTCCGGCTGGCGGTAATATCCCATGGTCACCGCCGTTCCACGGATACAGATTTCGCCCTTTTCTCCCTGCGTTACTTCTTTTCCATCTTCATTTAAAAGCAGAATGCCGGTATTGGGAAACGGTCTGCCAATCGGAATCACTTCGTCTTCCTTAAATTCCCTGTCCACAACATAGTAGCAGGACATTCCGGTTGCTTCCGTCGGTCCGTACAGATTGATGTACCGTGCATTGGGGACATATTTTCTCCAAAGTGCAAGCTGTCTTGCCGGAAACACTTCACTGCCGAATGCAATCGTCTTTAAAGATGACGGCACTGCTTTTTCAAATGCGCCCAGTCCCGATATCATCGTCAGTGCCGGAACAACCCAGCAGATGGTATTAATCTGATGAGCATTGATAAATTCAACAAGCTTCACCGGAAACATAAATAACTGCTTTGGTATCAGGTATGCCGTTGCCGCAAATTTTAAGGTCGGATATATTTCCTTTAAACAGGCATCGACATACAGCGGTGCCTGATTGCCAAACACGGTATCCTCCGATACCTGCAACACTGCTGAAAGATTTTCAATATAATCAATGACTGAACGGTGGCAGGCTACAACACCTTTTGGGATGCCTGTTGAACCCGATGTGAATACAATATACAGTGCATCGGTATCAATGCTTTTTTCACGGACTGCCGACAGTGCTTTCGTATCCTGCGGTGTAGCTGATATCTGCTCATATAAATATACTTGTCCCTGATAGCCCATTTTGTAAAGCCTATCTGTTGTTGCTTTATCGCAGATTACCGCCTGCGGCGAAAGTGTCTTAAAAATCAGTTCCATTCTGTAAGACGGCATTTCCTCATCAACCGGCACATAATAGCACCCCGCATAAACCACACCTAAAAATGCAGTAATCGTCTGCGGGCTTTTTTCCATAAAAACCACCACCGGCTTTTTATACAATCCATCTTTTAAAAGCACTGTTCCGACAGACCGCGCCTGCATATAAACCTGCCGGAACGTAAGGCTGTCCGTTTCACTGGCATATGCCGTCTTTTCCGGTGCTTTCAGATATGCCGCTTCCAGATATTCTAATACATTTCTCATACTACCTCATTCCTAAGCGACTTTGTCGCGAAGCTGCGATGAGAAATTCGCGCAGGCGATTTCTCATCTGCAATCAGAGAGATTTGTTTTCGCTCAGAAACAAATCTCCGTGTGAAAAATATGCTCTCAAGCATATTTTTCGCATTTTCCTCATTCCGCAGGCATTTTAATGCCGGAGGAATCGCGAGCCAAATCTTATTTGGCCCTGCGATAAAACGACTTTGTGACGCCTGCGGCACAAAGTGAAACATCAAGCTACGCTTGATGTGCGAAAATCTTTAATTTATGGATTTTCGCATTTGCCTCCATTTCTGAGCGACTTGTCCGCCGCACGCTGCCACCGCCGCCTCCGCCAGCAGTTCCATACAGTCTGTATACGGTACGGCACACGGACATTTTTCTTTTAAATTTAAAATGGAAATTTCCGTACAGCCAAGTACGATTCTTTCTGCGCCGCCGGATACGAGTTCCTGTAAAATGCGGTTAAACGCCGCCATATCCGGCTCTTTTCCCGCTTTTATCCGGTAAATCAGCGCCATAAGGCTTTTTTGTGACAGCGCACCCGGCAGAACACTCTCGATTCCTGCATTTTTTAAACTTTCTTTAAATACACCGCCTGCAATCGTGCCGTCCGTTGCCAGCAGTCCCGCTTTTTTTATGTTCTGTGCCTTTAAGGACTGCACCGTCAGTTCAACCATATTGAAAAGCACGGCATGGGAAAGTTCCTGTTGTATCTGCGTATAAAACGCATGTGCTGTCACACACGGCATTGCAATATAATCACATGCGCCGTCTAAAAAATGCGCCGTCTGCCGTAATGCCGTCACAGGATTTTCCGCCTGCGGTCTGCCTAAAAGATACGCACTTCTGTCAGGAATCTGTGTATTGCTGTATACAATCACCGGTATCTGCTCTTGGTCGGTATCTGCCGCTGTCATTGCGGTTATCCGTTCCATAAAACAGGCAGTCGCCATCGGTCCCATTCCGCCTAAAATTCCCAGTGTCTTCATTTTCTTTTCCTTCCATAATAAACGGATTGCTTATTGCAGGACAAATTCCGTCTGCGGTGTTGCAGGATATCGGTCTGCGGCAAAATCATAGAAATTCGGCTTTATCTGTGTAAAGTCGCGCACCTGCTTATCCGTCAGCATAAAACACGTAAATCCGTTGGAAATCTGTGTGGCATCAAAATGATACCAGCCTGTCCCAACATTACACAAAATCCAGTAGTGGTGGCTGCCGTCCCCTGCGTTCTGCCGCTCCACACGCATGGTTTCCGCTCCGGCACGCTGTAACAGCACATTTGCAACAGCATAATACGTATAGCAGTCGCCGCCTGTCGTGCCGTTCTGCTCAATATTCTGAAGTCCTGCATACCATTCCGCATCCCAGTCATCTGCAAGGCGCACGCCCGCATACGTAATATTGTTATGCGCATAATCAAAAATGGCTTTTGCCTTTTGTCCGAGTGACATCTGCGGTGTTGTAATCTTTGCCAGTACACTGTCAACCAGCGCATATGCCTCCTGCCAGTCCTGTGCGCGTTCCACCACGGTTACGCTTGCATTGACCTTTGCCAGGTTGCCCGCACTGTCTGTTGCCAGATAAGCGATAGGGTACGTTCCCGTCTGTCTTGTATTGACAGACACCTTTTCAACCGTTACATTCACCGGTCCGTCCACATCATCCACGGCACTGACCCCGTCCAGATATGAAACAGTATCCCCGATGGTCACTGTGATGTTATGTACACCGTTAATCTGCGGCGCTGTTTTATCTTTATGCACCCATTCGAGTGTCTGTGTATATTTTTTACTTCTTCCCTTTTTATTTTCCACTACAAACTCAACCGTCTGCTTTCCAATCTGATGCACCGGCATATCTACAAAAGTGACCAGCACCTCTGTGTCATCATACGTTTCAATAAAATCCTCTGCCGATACATCTTCTTCCATATCGAGTACCAGCGGGTGTGTCTTTACATAAATGCCCCGGTTATATACCATATTCATCAGAAAAAATGCGGCAGTTCCTATGATAATCATTGCAATGGACCATTTTAAAACGAGTGCAGCCCCCTTTTTCAGGCGTCGTTTTTTCTTCTTTTTCCGTGCCATTTGCTACTCCGTTTTCAATCCTTCTATGAGCGGAAAATGTAGATTTGACACTCATAGCATTTTATACAAATTTTTCTTCATTGTGCGGCTTTTACCGCATATTAATAATTATACCCATACCACTCGTAATTTGCAACTTTATCCTGTTGATTCCTTACCGGACATCATGGCACAATTATCCTTTGTTTAGATAAATTTTCTTGTATCCCGCTTCATTTTATGATACCATGACAATGCAAAAAACAAAGGAGAGAAAATGATGAATTATAAAACACAGGGCGTCTGTTCACGCGCCATTCATTTTGATGTTGTTGATAATAAAGTAACCAATGTAGCTTTTGAGGGCGGCTGCTCCGGCAATACACAGGGTGTTGCTGCTTTAGTAGAAGGCATGGATATTGATGAAGCCATCCGCCGTATGGAAGGTATCCGCTGCGGATTTAAGTCTACTTCCTGCCCGGACCAGCTTGCAACGGCTTTAAAGCAGTATAAGGCTCAGAATTAATTATGGGAAATGTGGCGCGTTTTAAGCGCATTTATATAGAAATCACCAGTTCCTGTAATTTAAAATGTTCTTTTTGTCAGGAAACCCTGCGCAGTCCGCATTTTATGTCTGTCGATGAATTTGCACATACCTTACAGCAGATCCGTCCGTACACCAACTACATTTATCTGCATGTAAAGGGCGAACCGCTGCTGCATCCGCAGCTTGATGAAATTCTTGCGCTGTGCCGCAGGGCAGGTGTAACCGTAAATCTTACAACAAACGGGACACTGCTTGCGCAAAAACTTCCCATACTGCTTGCACAGCCTCCCCATCAGATGAATGTTTCCCTGCACAGCGCAGACGACAATGACTGCATTGACATGGATACTTACATTGCGCAGTTATTTGCCTCCTGTGAAACACTGCTTGCACAGACGGATACTGAGATTTCCCTGCGGCTGTGGAATACCACCGGTGTTCCAACACTGTTCGGAGAAAAAAACTGCGTGATTAAACGACATTTGTACGTCAATGTGCAGTCACCTTTTGAATGGCCTGCACTTGATAATGCGTACTGCAACGACAGGGGCTTTTGTCAGGGACTGCGCCAGCATATGGCGGTTTTAAGTGACGGAACGGTCGTTCCGTGCTGCTTAGACGGCAATGCCGCCATGGCGCTCGGCAATATTTTTACAACACCGCTAAAGGACATTCTTGCCGGGGAACGGAGTGTGCGTTTTATAGAAGGCTTCCGTGCCAAACGTGCCGTTGAACCACTGTGCCGGCATTGCAGCTTTAAAGAACGTTTTTCCCATAAAATGTAGTATTTAACGGATTATTTATTTTTTACACGGCAAGCGTAGCTTGACGTTGGCTATATTGTTTATGAGCAAAAACAAATAGCTATGATGGCAGATGAAAAACCGCTTTCGCAAATTTCTCATCGCCTCTTTACAACAAGCTGCTCAGAAATGAGGATTATTATGAAACGGATTGTACTTACCGGCGGCGGTACTGCCGGACACGTTACACCGAATATTGCACTGCTTCCGAGCTTAAAGGAAGCCGGATATGAAGTTTTTTACATCGGTTCTTATACCGGCATTGAAAAACAGCTGATTGAAGACCTTGAAATCCCGTATTACGGCATTTCTTCCGGAAAATTAAGACGCTACAAAAGCCTTAAAAACCTTTCCGACCCGTTCCGCGTTCTCAAAGGGTATTTTCAGGCAAGGACGCTGATGCGCAAAATCAAGCCGGATATCGTCTTTTCCAAAGGCGGTTTTGTATCTGTGCCGGTTGTTTTAGCGGCAGGACATAAGCGGATTCCGGTTATTATCCACGAATCTGATATGACACCGGGACTTGCCAATAAAATTGCCATGCGTTCCGCAACGAAAATCTGCTGTAATTTCCCGGAAACGGTTCAGTATCTCCCACAACAGAAAGCTGTGCTTACCGGTTCTCCTATCCGGAAGGAACTGTTACAGGGCAATAAACTTGCCGGACTGAATCTATGTCATTTCAACACAGAAAAACCGGTTATTCTTGTTGTCGGCGGAAGCACCGGCGCCGTAAAGGTCAACAATGCCGTGCGTGCCATTTTACCGGAGCTGTTAAAGGATTTCCAGGTGGTTCATCTGTGCGGCAAGGGCAAAACCGATAAAAGCTTTGAAAATAAAGAAGGCTATGTCCAGTTTGAATATATCAGCAAGGAAATGCGCGATTTATTTGCAATGAGCGATATTGTCATTTCGCGTGCCGGTGCCAATGCAATCTGCGAACTGCTTGCCTTAAAGAAGCCGAATCTTTTGATTCCGCTTTCTGCCAATGCAAGCCGCGGCGACCAGATTTTAAATGCCAACTCCTTTAAAAAACACGGCTACTCTGCTGTTTTAATGGAAGAAGACATTACACCGGAAACACTGCTTGCGGCCGTGCGCGACCTGTATCAGAAGCGCATGACTTATGTCAATAACATGGCTTTAAGCGAGCAGAATGACGCTATCGGCAAAATCATGGAACTGATTACGGCAAATTCCAAGTAATTTTATAAAACTATATAAAACAGAGTGTGACAATTGGATTGCGGAACTGCCGCTTTTATCACACTCTGTTTTTATTTTCTTAAATATATCGCAGCCTTGCCAAAAAACAACACATAATCCGTGAACTGTCGTTTTTTCCTGTTCAAATGTCACTTGACTTTCCCGTAAAAATGCACTAGACTAATAATAGGAATAGTTACTAGAATTTTGTAAAACAAGGAGGATTTATGGCTACGGTTAAATATAGCAGACAGCGTGAGGCGATTAAGAATTTTTTAATGTCCCGCAAGGACCACCCGACTGCTGAGGTTGTATATGAACATGTTTTAAAGGCTTTTCCGAATATCAGCCTTGGAACAGTTTACCGCAATCTTTCTTTTCTGGTTGATAACGGTCAGGCAGTCAAAGTTCCTTGTGAAGACGGCTCTGTCCACTTTGACGGAAATGTCATGCCGCATTATCATTTTCAATGTACAGAATGTGGTGCAGTAATTGATCTGGATTTTGACGGTGCAGAAGAAAGCAGACAGTTCTGTACTGCCGCCGCCAGCAATTTCGACGGACAAATTGAGGGCAACGTCACTTTCTTTTACGGAAAATGCCCTTCCTGCGCACATAAAAACGAGCAGTAAACGCTTTTAAAATTTTTGATAAAATATCAAATAAGCTTTAATGATGTCCCGAAAAACCGGGCATACTATAAGCAGGAATTAAAAATAGGAATTATTATTATTTTCTATTGACAAATGACTTGGCGCATGATATATTATAGTCACAGCAAAACAATAATGATTACTATTTTAAAAATAAAAAGCAAAGGAGATTAAAGCTATGAAATTTGTATGTTCTATTTGTGGTTACGTTTATGAAGGAGAAGCTGCACCGGCTGAATGTCCGGTCTGTCATGCAGGCGCTGATAAGTTTGTTGTCCAGTCCGGCGAAAAGACATGGGCAGCTGAACACGTTGTCGGTGTTGCACAGGGTGTCAGCGAAGACATCTTAGCTGATTTAAGAGCAAACTTTGAAGGTGAATGTTCAGAAGTCGGCATGTACCTTGCTATGGCAAGAGTTGCTCACAGAGAAGGCTATCCTGAAATCGGTATGTACTATGAAAAGGCTGCTTATGAAGAAGCTGAACACGCTGCAAAATTCGCAGAACTGCTTGGTGAAGTTGTAACAGACAGCACAAAGAAGAACCTTGAAATGAGAGTTGAAGCTGAAAACGGCGCAACTGCCGGTAAGACTGATTTAGCAAAACGCGCTAAGGCTGCAAATCTGGATGCTATCCACGATACCGTGCATGAAATGGCACGCGATGAAGCTAGACACGGAAAGGCTTTTGAGGGTCTTTTAAAGAGATACTTTGGATAATTGTTGACACTACGTTGTTAATAGAGTGTTTTAGGTATTCTAGGTGTGGAAGTCTTATGGCTTCTACACCTTTTTTACAATTTTTCTGCTGCGCTTGACGTTTGCACTCTGTGCCGCAGACAGCACAGCATAGGAGTTCACGCTATTTATATAATTTATTTTCTATAACGTAAAAGACTCCACATAAGGTGGAGCCTTCACATAATAAATCTGTCTTATTAAATGCCCTATAGGCGCTGTTTCAAGATTAAATCTTGTATAGATTGACTATACTATAGTAAATAATTAATGTCAATAATTATTTACTATATACGTACAATTCTTTTAACTTTTCATTTATTTTATCCATTGCATCAGCCGAAAATTTTACCCCATAAAGTAAATCTGAACTATTCTTTGGTTTGTATATTCTCATTTTACTTACGGTAGTAATTTGTTCCATAAGAGCGGCACTTCCAGATTTTAACTTTAAGATTTCTTTCTCGTATATTTGCAACGTCTTTTTCTCTCTCTTAAGTTTATCAACACGATTTTCCAAATTACTAAGATGAGCCGTTATATCTTTTGCTAAACTTGTTTCTGTTTCCGAATTAGCCTTCATCGTTTTTTTCAAAAGTTCTAATGTTTTTGTTAATTCAGAAATTTCTTCATCGACCTGAGTTATTAACTTAATATACTTTGCATTAAGTTTATCATGCAATTCATTTCCTAAAAAAACATCCCTATCATATGTGTCTTCTTCATTTCCTGATGAAAGTGGAATTACAGTTACGACAGGAGAAGATTGTTTATTATCATTATCTAATACAATGGCATAATGTAAACCACCATGTTCACTACCGATATTAAAACCAAAATTCAGAGAAATAACATCTCCTCTTTTATATCTTGGAATCAGTTTATAATCAAATTTTTCTTCGGTAAGTAAGTATTTACTATAACTCTCAATCCAATATGCAACTAAATCAGCTTTCTTTTTATGTTTTGGATTAGGACTGTTGATAAATACTTCAAAAGTATTATTTAACTGCTTTATAGCATTCTTTTTGTGTTTTATGATGTCATCATCAGTAATATTCTTTCCCATTTTATCCCCTCACTTTACTTCTTTATACAAAAACTTTTGGATAATTTACATCTTAAACATTTAGAAAAATCATTCAAACTCCTGTCGACAATACAGTCTGAACACCTAAACTAAAAAGATACGTTTTTAACATTTTACTGTTTTTCATCTAGCAGCTTATCTACCAGTTCAATCGCTTCCTGAATCATTTTATCACAGTGGGTCTTTTTATCCCCGCCTTTTTGTGCATTGGCTCTTAACAAATCCGCACAATCTGTCATGCCGTCGTGTTTCTCTGCGATTCCTTTTCTGAATTGCTGGACTGCCATAGGCGAATCAACGCCCTTTGCGCCAAGCACCATAAGTCCTGCCGTGATTGCACCGCATGTACCGCCGCATTTCATGCCGCCACCGAAATTACAGCCAATCGCCGCACAGAGATTTTCGTCAATCCCCAGTTCATCGGCATAAACCCGCATAATCGTCTGCGCACAGTTATTAACCATCGGTGTTTCATTTCTAAGTTCCATTGCTTTTTCAATATGTTTATTCATCAGATTTCCTCCTGTGAGCAGATATCTGCTGCCTGCTCTATTCATTATTTTTAAAGAAAATGTACCCTTTCCGTATCGTACCGGTCTTCCTGCTTCTTTTCTTCTGCCGGATATCCCAGTGCAAAAATGCCAAACGCGCTTTGGTCTTCCGGCAGTTTTAAAATTGCTTCTACCGCCTGCATACGCTCTTTAACCGGCGCAATGCCGATCCACACGCCGCCCAGTCCGATTTCATCAGTCGCAAGCCACATATTTTCCATGGCGATACTCATATCAATCTGCGCATATTCCGGTATTTTACAATCTTTCCGGTATGCCGTGATAATTGCCTGCGGTGCATCTGCAAGCAGTCCTGCATATGGACTTGTCTTTGAAAGCTCCTGCAAAAGCATCTTATCGTCCGTGACATAAAACTCCCACGGCTGCTGGTTGCCCGCAGACGGCGCCGCCATTGCCGCGCGCAGGATATATTCCAAATCTTTCTTTTCTATTTTTCTATCCTGAAATTTACGGATACTGACCCGTGTAAATAAATTTGCCATGCTGCTCCTTTCCCAAACGGCTCTGCCGCCCTTATCCCTGTATTGCTTTTCTAAACCACCGTCCGGTTTCCGATAAATCATCTTCTGTCCAGCCGCCGGTTTTACTACAGCCCGGCTGGATGAGTGCCGATGTTTCATTTTTATTGGAAAGACTCCATGCTAAGAAGCTGACACCTCTGTCATTTAACAAATCCAGCCAGCTTTGTGCCGAATCATAATCAATGCCGCCGTTTCCCGAAGCATCACAAATACTGCATTCACTGACAAATACCGGCACACCAGCATTTAACGCAGACTCCAGTTTACTGCGCAGGGAAGCTTTATGTGTGCCCGCGTAAAAATGAAGCACATACATCACATTATCGTCATCCAGCTCATTTCCCGCTACTGCGTCAATATCCTGCGACCATGTATTCGTACCCACCAGTATCAGCGCACTGCTGTCATACTGCCGGATACAGGAAATCACTTCCTCGGCATACGGTTTAATCTGGCCGTTCCAGTCAGAATTCTGCGGTTCATTGCAGATTTCATAAATTACATTGTTATGCCCTGCATATTTATCTGCCATTTCTGAGAAAAATGCTTTGGCTTCTTCCTTATTCAGGTTCGGATTCCCGTCACTTAAAATATGCCAGTCAATAATGACATACATGCCAAGCTCTGTCGCATAGGATACACCGTCATCAATGAGCTGTTTTAAAGCTTCCTTATCACCGCCGTTACAGTATCCGCCATATTCTTCGGTATACATCGCAAGGCGCACTACATTGGCGCCCCAGTCGTCCCGCAGTGTTTCAAATGCTTCTTTATTGACATATTCAGGAAACCACGCCAGTCCGTGTGTGCTGACACCGCGAAGCTGTACGGCATTGCCGGAAGCATCGGTAAGCGTTGTACCGGAAACCCGCAGTCCGCCTGATGCCGGCCGTGGACTGCTCCCCGTTCCCGATGAACCACCGGATTTACCTGAACTATCTGAATTTTGCGAACCGTCTGATGAGCCGCATGTCTGTCCGTTTTGTGTTTCTTCCTTTATAATACCTGTCTGACTGTCATCACTCTGATGGTTATCCTGCCCCTGCTCTGCCAGACTGTCCCCTGACTGTCCGTCATCTGTTACCGTAACCGCAACGCCTTCAATCACAGCTTCCAGTTGATACGCCTTTAATTCATAGTTTTCCGTCCGGCTGATGATAAAACCGATTCCCTGCGTATGTTCTCCCGCCGGAATCTCCCGGTTATAGTCCACCGGCGATAATGTAAATGAAACCGTTCCGTCCTCTGCCGTACTGCTCTCAACGCCGCAGTTCCAGCTCTGCTCCATCACCGTGCCGCTTCCCGCCGGAAATGTAATCTTCCAGCTTTCAATATTCTTTTTGCCGGTACTGAAAATATTTAACTCATACTGTATGTACTTCCGCCCGTCCGATTCCCATGCATTGCCCGGCGTAAACTGCGCCTGTGCCTCCTGATTCTTTGGACTTTCGGTGCTTTCCTTTTCATCGTAAACAGGTCTTTCGTTATTTGTCAGCGCACCGTTTTCAACATTTTGCGGACTGCTTCCTTTTTTTTCTGCATTGGCAATCAAAAATCCTGCCATCACACCTGCCAGCAGAATAACCACCGTAAGCACTGCTCCAATCAGTATCTTTTTCTTTTTATCCATGGTATTCCTCATTTCTGAGCAACTTGTTGCGAAGAGGCGATAAAAAATTCGCAAAAGTCTGCTGTTTATTTTTAGTATTACGTTCACTATAGTAATAATTATACTACAGCTTTCCACATGATTCAATACCATTTGTATATAAAATGCACACAAAGTACCATTGCCAAATACTTCCTTTTTCCATTATACTATATTAAAATACACTTAAAATTGTATAAAAAATAAATTACCCAGAAACGAGGATGATTATGTTTGATTCAAACCGTAAAAAGACTTTTCACAGTCAGGCTTTGAACCGGCTGACTGTGCTGGAACGGCTGACATGGCTGATTCCTGTCGGATTTATTGTGCGCGAAATCATTTACACACACTCTGAAATCGAGGAAGTTTTACACGATTCCCCTTCCCCTGCGGTCATTATAGCTTTAATTATTGCTATACTTTTTGTTACCGCTTTGCAGGCCGGATTCTGGTTTCTGCTTGCAAAGGTGCTTTTTCATTTTGCAAGAAAACAGATTATGCGAAATAACTCCTTTATTACCGTTGAGTATCTGGACTATTACCGGGATAAGCTCACCGGACTTTCTCCCGGCACAATCAGCCTTTTAACGGATTTAAAAATCGAGCCGAAAAAAGACCGTGCCGCCTGTATTTTAAAATATGAAAATATGGGAATTCTTAAAATGGAAGAAAACCGCTATATCGTCAATACCGATGTTCCCGAATTTGCTTCTCTACGGGAGAGTGACCGTTTTCTTTTAAATGCTTTATGCAACGGTACTTTTAACGCCCAGAAGGAAGGCAACTGGATTTATATGTTACAAAAGGAAGCCGTGGCAGACGGTTATTTAACCAGCCGCCTCTCTTCCACCGACAAGCAGAAAGAAACCACTTCCACCTGCAGCCGCTGTGTATTAGGCTGTTCGGCACCGCTGTTTTTTATTGTCATTATGAGCTTTGTATTTTACGCCTTCAAAGACCGTGTAAATGCTTATTTTGAAATTTTAGATGCGCTTCCCGAAACGGCTTCCTTTGGGGAACAGACCAATTATCTGCTTCAGTACCCGGAATACCTCCCCGTACTGGCAGGCCTGATGATTATGGTTTTGCTGTTTTTCCTGTGCCTTATTATTCCGCTGCTTGTCTTTGTGGGAACGATTAGTTCAGGATTTACAAAAGCGCATTTTAAACGGACAACCCTTGGAAATCAGATGACCGAATACATTTACGGCATGAAAAATTTTATTCACGATTTTTCAAATTTAAGTGAAGCCACACAAAATGAATTGGTTTTGTGGGACGATTATTTAGTTTATGCTGTTGTTCTCGAAGAAAACCAGCAGATTGTCAATGACATTATTAAAAGGAGGAAATCATTATGAATGCATCATTTATCGGAGGTATCATCGCAGTCGTTGTAATACTGCTGATTATTGCCGTTATCAAAACTTATAACCACATGGTTGTTTTAAGAAACCGTGTCGACAATCAGGGGGCTCAGATTGAAGTGCAGTTAAAGCGCCGCGCCGACCTGATTCCGAATTTACTTGAAACTACCAAAGGTTACGCCCACTACGAGCAGGAAACCTTATCAAAAATCACCGAATTAAGAAGCCGTGTTTTAAATGCGTCTTCTGCCGCAGAATCTTTTGAAGCCGGAAATGCACTCGGCAGGGAAATTTCCCACATTCTTGCTGTGGGTGAACAGTATCCGGAATTAAAGGCCAACCAGAATTTCTTACAGCTCCAGTCGGAGTTAAAGGAAACGGAAAATAAAATCGTTATGGCGCGCCAGTTTTACAATGATACGGTTACAAAGTACAATACCGCTATTATGATGTTTCCGCGTTCTATCTTTGCGGGACTGTTCGGCTTCCGCCAGAAAGACCTTTTAGCCGCCTCTGAAGAAGAACGTCAGGCAGTACATATTAATGCGAATATGTTTCAGTAAGATATAAAAAATTTATTCACATATTTTTAGGACAGCTGTTCATTTTTAGAGCGGCTGTCCTTTTTTATCTTCTCCCCACTGGCAATCTCCCGTCAAATATACTATAATAATTCTATTATGAATGAATTAGATACCAAATATATGAAAGAAGCCATAAAACAGGCTAAGAAAGCGTTAAAATTAAAAGAAGTCCCGATTGGCTGTGTCATTGTCTATCAGGACAAAATTATTGCGCGCGGGTACAACCGCAGAAATACCGACAAGACCACACTCGGACATGCAGAAATTACCGCAATCAAAAAAGCCAGCCGCGTTATCGGCGACTGGCGGCTGGAAGACTGTACGATTTATATTACACTTGAACCGTGCCAGATGTGCGCCGGGGCGATTGTACAGGCACGGATTCCAAGGGTTGTTATCGGCTCGATGAACCCGAAAGCCGGGTGCGGCGGTTCTGTGTTAAATATTCTTCAAATGGAGCAGTTTAACCACCGCTGTGAAGTGACCCGCGGTGTACTGGAAGAAGAATGTTCCACCATGCTTTCTTCCTTTTTTAAACAGTTACGTCAGGAAAAAGCAAAGCGGAGGGAACCATCGTGAAATTTGAGTACAAAAACAATCATCTGATACTGCGCGTTCTCACCGCCGAATATGCCGATGCCGTGCTTTCTTTTTACCGGCGCAACCGGGAACAGTTTGATATTTATGAAACGGATAAGCCGGACCATTTTTACACCAAAGCATTTATCCAGTCCCTTTTAACTGCGGAATACAACGCTTTTGTTGCCGGAAAACACATCCGCTTCTTTTTGTTTGATACGAATTTCCCCGACAAGATTATCGGAACGGTGTCCTTTTCTGACATCAAAAAGGGAGCATTTTGTTCCTGCACCACCGGTTATAAAATTGACAAAGAATTCCAGCATTTAGGTTACGGACGGCGTATGCTGACCATGGCTTTAAAAATTCTTGTCACGGAAGTGCACATGCACCGCGTAGAAGCCTATATTGCACCGCAGAACACCGCTTCCATTTCACTTGCCACAAAGCTTGGATTTATTCCAGAAGGCACTGCTTACTCTTATGTATATCTGCGTGGCAAATGGGAAGACCACCTGCGCTTTGTCTATATTTCCTGATACCAGTATCCGAAATATGGATTGGAATAGTCGCTTCTGTGGCTCTTTTTGAAGTTGCAAAAGCCAAACATCGATGCCATAAACCGCTCCCGGTTACAGTACATTCCCGGAACTCCGATAAAATACCGGGTGTTGTTGTCATTTTCACAGACTTTTCCAAAAAGAATATGCTTAAAATTATAATATCCATGCACTAGAAAGCTGTTGTTTACAACAGCGTCGTCCTCAATCGGAAGCTGCTTTAAAAGCTCCGGTGTCACTTCCACACAGTCATAAAAGTAGTCATCTTCAAACGCATCTATAAAATCCCGGTTGATAAATACTTTTTCAAATGCCGGCATTTCCTCTTGTGGCTTTGCATTTTGCGGCGTTGTGTGTTGCAGTTTTGTATTTTGTGGCATTGTGCCTTGCGGATTTGTATTCCGGAACAATAACTCCTGCACCGCTTCCATGGCGCGTACCTGCTGTGCCTTCATCTGTGCCGTTTCCTGTTGCAAATCCGCCTGCCGACCGGCTGACTGTGCGGATTCGGGTGTTGCCGGCTTTGATGTTACTGCCGCTTCTTCTACCTCATTTTCTGAAACATCTTCCGCGTTCCGCCGCACTGTTTCAGATTCACGCACATTCCCAGACATTTCCGCGGATTTTCTCTCCGCCTCCTGCCCTGTTGTCCGGTTTACCTGTTCTTTCACAGACACTTCCTCTGAATCTGCCTGCACCACCGGATTTGAAGCCGCCGCTGCTTCCGGCTGTGCAAATGTAATGTCCTCTGTATTCAGTATACAATCCTCCCACAGACTGAACATACGGTAAAAGTCCTCATTTTCCCTTGCAAGCGCAATGCCGCTGATATCTTCAAATGTATAACCCGATTGATTGATATTCATTGGATTGAATAAATCCTGATACTGTCCGATTCCCTGATTGACCATGACTGTTCCTGTTTTTAGCAGGGTAAACCCGCCCGGCTGATGTTTCTTTCCATCAACCATCACATAAACGCCAAATAACTCAGGGGTATCTGTATAGACACCTTTTACGGAAACTGTCAGCTTAAACTGTCCGTTTCTGACCTCCGCTTTGGCAAACCCGACATTTTTATCCCGGACACCGCCCGGGTACGCATAAATATATGAAACCAGTCTTTTATAATCCGCCATATTTCCTCCAATTCATACTATTAATAGACTGCTTGCAGTGAACTCCTAACGCAACCTTATGAATTGGATTTTTAAAATATGACGGATTTTTATACTTCACACTACTTCCCTGTATCTTCCGAAAGCACATTTGCAAGTTCGGCAAACTGCGCAAGGGTCAGTGCTTCTCCACGCACGGTTGCAGAAAGTCCGCATTTTTCAAGAGCTGCTGCCATCTGTTCTTTGGACACGGACAGCTCAGGACTGTTCCCGACACTGTTTGTCATCGTCTTTCTGCGCTGATTGAAAGATGCGCGGATTAAACGAAACATCAGATGCTCGTCAGCAACTTCTACCGGCGGCTTTTCATAACGCGTAAGCTGAATAACAGCGGAGTCCACATTCGGACGCGGCATAAAACAGCTTGCCGGAACATTTAATAAAATCTGCGGCTTTGCATAATACTGCACCGCAAGCGAAAGCGCACCGTAATCCTTCGTTCCCGGTCCGACCTGCATACGGTCTGCCACTTCCTTCTGCACCATAATCGTAATGCTGTCTAACGGCACATGGCTTTCAAACAGACCCATAATAATCGGTGTTGTGATATAATACGGAAGATTTGCAACGACCTTAATCGGCTTTCCGCCGTTACGCTCATTGGCAAGCTTTACAATATCCAGCTTTAAAATGTCTTCGTGAATAACCGTAACATTGTCATACCACGAAAGCGTATCCTCCGTCAGAATCGGAATGAGTTTATCGTCAATTTCAACAGCAACGACTTCTCTTGCATTTTCACATAAAATCTGTGTCATCGTTCCGATACCCGGTCCGATTTCCAGTACAAAGTCGTCTTTTGTCACACCGGCATCACGCACAATTTTTTCGACCACATTTTCATCAATTAAGAAATTCTGTCCGAATTTTTTTTGAAATGAAAATCCGTAGCGGTTCAATACGGCGATTGTATTGGTGGGATTTCCGAGGTGCATTACATTTTTATAATCTTTTTCCGCCATGCTGCATTTCCTTTCTTAGTCCTGTACCGCAGAAAACCCGAACAGCTTCCTTGCGTTTGCATTGGTAATATCAATGACCTCCTGTGCCGTCATCTGCTTAATCTGCGCAATCCGTTCCGCCACATACGGAAGGTAGCCGCTGTAATTTCTCTTGCCGCGGTTGGGTTCGGGTGCCATATACGGACAGTCTGTTTCCAAAAGAATCTTCTCTATCGGAATGGCTTCTACTGCTTCGACTGCCTTTTTTGCATTTTTAAACGTCACAACACCACCAAAACCGAAGTAAAAGCCCATTTTTAAAAATTCCTGTGCCGCTTCTTTAGAATACGAATAGCAGTGAATCACGCCGCCAATCTGTTCGGCATGTTCTGCCCTCATGCAGGCAAGCGTGTCCTGACAGGCTTCCCGTGAATGGATAATCACCGGTTTTTTAATGTCTGCCGCGAGATTTAACTGTCTGCGGAACCACTGCTGTTGTATTTCTTTTGCCGGTTCCGGGTAGTGGTAATCCAGTCCGATTTCACCGATTGCAAGCACTTTTTGATTTTCCGATGCCGTCTTTTTTAACCACGCCATGCGTGCTTCCGTTAATTCTTCCACATCTTCCGGGTGGATGCCGACTGCCGCATAAATTTTTTCATGGCTGTCTGCAAGGGCTACGGACTGTTCACAGCCCGCAAAGCTGGCGCCGACATTGATAATCGTATCAATATCGTTTGCAAACATTTCATCAAAAAGCGCTTCGCGGTCTTCTCTAAAAGCTTCGTCATCGTAGTGTGCGTGTGTTTCAAATATTTTCATAATTTTATTCTTCTCCGCTACTGTTTAAAAATGCGTTTAAAAAACTGATACAGTCCGTTTTCCCATACGGAATCCTCGTGTCCCGCACCCTGATAATAACACCGCCTAGCGGATTTCGCTTCCGGCAATCATGTCCTTATCTACTGTCAGTACAGATAAGTTGTCCGCATCATCGGCTGCTGCCAGAATCATGCCCTGTGATTCTACGCCGCAAAGCTTACACGGCTTTAAGTTTGTAATCACGGCAACCTTCTTACCAACCATTTCTTCCGGCTTGTAATACTTTGCAATACCGGATACAATCTGGCGCACTTCATCGCCGATACGGATTTGTGAAACCAGCAGCTTCTTTGCCTTTGGCACCGGTTCACACTTTAAGACTTCACCGACACGAATCTGAATCTTATCAAAGTCATCAATAGTAATTTCCGGCTTTTCTTCTACCTGTGGGTACTGCACACCGCCTGCGGCTGTTTTCTGTGCTGCCTGGATTTCTTCTGCCTTCTTTAAAACTTCTTCTAAATCCAGTCTTGCAAACAGAATTTCCGGCTTGTCCGTTACCTTGACACCGGATGCTCTTAAACCGAACTTGTCTAAATCATCAAAATCACGCACACCGTCTTCTGCATTTTCAGGATAAAGCTGTGCAAGGATTCTCTCTGATGTTTCCGGCATAAAGGATGTTAAAAGGTTTGCACCGATTGTAATGCTCTCTACGAGGTTGTAAAGTACTTCTGCCAGTCTGTCCTGCTTTGTTTCGTCCTTTGCAAGCGCCCAAGGCATGGTTTCATCAATATATTTATTACATCTCTTAAATAATGAGAAGACTTCTGTAATTGCATCGGCTACGTGCAGGGTTGCCATCTTTTCCTGTGCCTTTGCTCTTGTTGCAGTCACAACTGCCTTTAAGTCGTCATCGACTTCTTCGGTCACACCGGTCTTTGTCACAACGCCGCCAAAGTATTTATTGGACATGGCAATGGTTCTGTTGACAAGGTTTCCGAGTGTATTGGCAAGCTCGGAATTTAAACGTTCTACAAGCAGTTCCCATGTGATAACACCGTCATTTTCAAAAGGCATTTCATGAAGCACGAAATATCTGACTGCATCGACACCGAATAAATCTACAAGGTCATCTGCGTAAATTACATTTCCTTTTGACTTACTCATCTTGCCGTCACCCTGTAACAGCCAAGGATGTCCAAATACCTGCTTTGGCAGCGGAAGGTCGAGTGCCATCAGCATAATCGGCCAGTAAATGGTGTGGAAACGCAGAATATCCTTTCCAATCAGATGTAAGTCTGCCGGCCAGTATTTTTCAAATAACGCATCGTTGTTACCGTCTACGTCATAGCCCAGTCCTGTGATATAGTTTGAAAGCGCGTCAATCCATACATAGATAACATGCTTGTCATCAAAATCTACAGGAATACCCCACTTAAAGGAAGTTCTCGATACACATAAATCCTGTAAACCTGCCTTTAAGAAGTTGTTCATCATTTCATTCTTTCTGGATTCCGGCTGGATAAATTCCGGGTGTTCCTCAATATGCTTGATTAAGCGGTCCGCATACTTGCTCATCTTAAAGAAATAAGCTTCTTCCTTTGCAGGCTGTACGGGACGTCCGCAGTCCGGACACTTGCCGTCTACCAGCTGTGATGCCGTAAAGAAGGATTCACAAGGTGTACAATACATGCCTTCATAATGTCCCTTGTAAATGTCACCCTTATCGTAGAGCTTCTTAAAAATCTTCTGCACCTGCTTTTCGTGGTCTGCATCAGTGGTACGGATAAATTTATCATAAGAAGTATTCATTAAATCCCAGATACGCTTGATTTCACCGGATACACCGTCTACAAATTCCTTTGGTGTCACGCCCGCTTCTTCTGCCTTTAATTCAATCTTCTGTCCGTGTTCATCGGTTCCTGTCTGGAAACGAACATCATATCCTTCCTGTCTTCTGAATCTTGCAATGCTGTCTGCAAGCACGATTTCATAAGTATTGCCGATATGCGGCTTTCCTGATGTATATGCAATTGCCGTTGTCATGTAAAACGGTCCCTTATTCTGTGGCATATTATTTTCTCCTTTCAAATCTCCATTGCGGTGCATTTCCCCGCGTTTTTACACATAGACTAATGATAGTGAAATTATGGTAAGATGTCAAGTTTGCAGCCCCGAAAAACAGTTGACTTCTTTGTCATATTCATTGATATTAAGTATAATAACTTCATCGTCAGTATAATCATTTTAGTTTTATGGAGGAATCCCCATTTATGAACAAAAAACGTCTATTTTTTAAGAAGACAGCGGCACTTTTGCTTTGTGCGGTTCTTTTGCTGCCGTGCAGTGCCTGCTTTAACTCTCCGGAAGCCAAAAATCCCGGCAATGATACCGGACAGATTACAGACAGCCCGCATTCTGAAACCCGTAATGAAGCCTTCAATGACTATGTAAACCGTCTTTTTACGGAAACCGTCACAACGGATACCATAACCCTTCATTCCTACATGGAACATCCGTCAGACTTTGGCATTGACAATTACGAGGTCACACTCGGACGGTATGACCTTGCCGCTCTTGACAATACATCTGATATTACCGGTAAACTCACGGCTCTAAAAAGCTTTGACCGCACAACGCTGTCCCCAAAACAGCAGATTACCTACGATGAACTGCTTATTTACCTGCAAAATGAACTGGAATACTCGGATTTATTCCTTTTCCAGACCAGTTTATGCACAACGACCGGTTTTCACGTACAATTTCCGCTGATTCTCGCAGAATACACTTTTGAAGAAGAAAAAGACGTCAAAGAATACTTAGCACTTTTAGAAGACTCGGACGGCTATTTTCAAAGCCTTGCAGATTACGAAGCCCTGCGCAGCCGGAACGGTTATTTTATGGAGGATGCGCTTGCCACACAGATTGCCGGAGAATGTGAAAATTTTATCGAAAGTGCCGGCAGTCCGGACAGCTATCTGATTACGACTTTTGATGAAAAATTAGATGCTTTAACCGGCATTTCCGATGCCGATAAATCGGCTTACAAAACTGCCAATCAGGCGGCAGTCACCGGGCATCTTATAAAAGGCTACCGCATTCTGACAGACGGACTCAAAAAACTTACCGGCACGAACCGTTATCAGGGCGGTCTTTGCAATTACCCGGACGGCGAAAAGTATTTCCGGTATCTTTTAAACCATTCGCTTGGCTGGTCAAAGTCTGTCGATGAATACAATACGCTGCTGGATAGCTATATCCGCTCCAACCTGTTGACAATGCAGACACTGATGGCAAAGGATTCTTCTCTTTCCAGCCAGTTTAACAATTTTTCGTTTTCCATAACCGAACCGGCAGCGGTCCTTACTGATTTAAAGACAAAAATTGCTGCAGATTTCCCGCAGGGACCGGATGTCAGCTATGATATTAAATATATTACCGAAGCGCTGCAGGATTCGGTCAGTCCCGCCATGTACTTTCTGCCACAGCTGGATAATCTGAATATTAATTCTATCTATATTAATCCAAAAGGCACACGTTGCTCACAGCTTTATCCGACACTGGCACATGAAGGATATCCGGGGCATTTATATCAGACTACGTATTTTGCGGATTCTGACCCGGACCTTATCCGCTATCTGATTGCACCGGACGGTTATGTGGAAGGCTGGGCTACATACTGTGAGCTTTTTTCCTATTCGTATGCCGACACCGGAAACCCACTGCTCAACACGCTTGCACAGGCAAATTACGCCACAATTCTATGTCTGTATGCGAAATGTGACCTCGGAATTAATGCCCTTGGCTGGACGGAAAATGACGTAGCTTCCTATATTGCTGATTTTGGATTTACAGACAAGAATGTTGCGCATGAAATGTATCTGTCCATGGTTTCCAACCCCGGCAATTACTGCAAATATGTGCTTGGCTGGATTGGATTTTCAGAATTAAAAAAAGAAGCCCGGGCGCAGACAGGTTCCGCGTTTTCCAATCCGGACTTTCACAAATATATTTTAGATATGGGGTCTGTGCCGTTTGATATGCTGTTTGACCGCTTAGAGGACTGGTGCAGTGTGCAGTCCGCACAGTAAGCCATACAAAGCTTTAATGCCGGAAAAGTTTTATCACACATTGTCAATGAAACTTTTCCGGCATTATTTTTTAGTAATATCTGCCGCCTGTACAGCACAATCCGCTGCCGCACAAATTACAGCACATATTTAATAATAGAAGTTTTACACAAAAATCACACGTGCCGTTATCTGCGGAGGAACGTCCGTATGCCCTGCCCTGTCCGGCATACCACTGACCGCCGCTGACTAACTGGCGGTAGAGCATCTGATACTGCATATTATCCGGGTCCATTGCCACTGCACGCTGGGCGTGTTCAATCGCCGTTGCCTGTTCACCCTTTCCAGCATGTGCCTGCGCACTGTAAAAGTACCAGCGCCCGTCACGGTCTTCAATTCCGTCAAGCACATTTAACGCTTCAGCAAAGTTGCCGCTTCTGATATAATTGGCGGCAGCTCTTAAATAATTGCTGTTCTTGTCATCTGCGGTATTCTGCCTGCTTTGTCCGCCCTGACTGCCATAACCGTAGCCAAAAGGATCAAATCCCCAAAAGCCGCCAAAATCACCAAAATCGCCATACGCACCCTGCCGGTGGTTCTGCGTATCTCCGTCATAGCCGTAGCCGCCCGCATTGTAACCATAACCGCCGGAAGCGGCATTTTCCTTTTCTTTCATAATCTGATTATACGCCTGCTGTACGGTTTTAAACATTTCTTCCGCCTGCGCTTTATTCGGATTATTGATATTGGCATCCGGGTGGTATTTCCGGCTCAATGCCCTATATGCTTTTTTTATTTCCTCATCGGAAGCATCTCTTGATACGCCGAGAATTTTATACGGATCTGCCACTGTTTTCTCCTTCTTGCTTTTTGACCTTTATTCGTTTTTCCTTCGCCGCCTGAAACCGTATCCAGACACCGGAATACAATATATTCCTTAAAAGCTGCGCTTCTTCCACTATCGGAAGCCGCTCAAATATCCTTACACAGTCTGCCATCATGGCATTTAATATACTTTCACAATAAGCATCAAATCCCGGCTGGTCCACATGGGTACAAAACACATTATACCGCCCGGCTTTTATATCTTCCTCTGCATCTTCATACGCATCACACAGATAAATAAACTTGCCTAACTGGTATCCCATTTTCTGCAGTTCTTCTGTCCACTCATCCTCTTTCATCGCCATGACAACGGACATCACTGTGGCAAAATAGGACGCTGCGCGGTCGATATTTTCTTCTCCCGCTTTTTCTGCCGCCGAAAGCCCGGAAAGTGCCTGCCGGATTGCTTCTGCTTTCTGCGGATATTTTCCGCAGATCTTTTTTACCTGCCCTTTTAAAAGTCTGGAATAGGTCAGTCTTGTAACTTTCTTTTCATCTTTCCAGTCATCCACACATTTATAATATGCCATCAGCACATTCATATCCGCAACATACGATGTCACTTCATTTTTGCGTACCGGATGTTTTGCCACAGGATGTATGATGCACCGTTCTTCTAAATACGCTGTCTGTGGCTCGTAAAGCCCGGTGAGCAGAATCACCAGAAACGTCATATCATAACTCAAAGAAACCTGCCCCCGGATACCGTACTGCTCTCTTAAAATGTCACACAGCCCGCAGTAATAGGAACGGTATCTGTCATATTCCTTAAACTTTAATTCCGGTTTGTTGACAATCACATATCCATACATGCCGAGCGGTTCCTTTTCCTTTAATTTTTCTGTAATCTTTCTATATCTTTCTGTATCTTTTTACGCAAAAACCGGAGTACCGCTTCTTTGTACTCCGGTCTGTGCCTATCATATAACAAGTTTGATTTGCCGTCAATTCGTACAGAAAAGAAATTATAAAATCTTTATAGATTCTTTACGAATATTCCCTTTGGATTTGCCATGCCTGCATTATTTATAGGAAACAGCATTGCCTTTACCGCATCCGCCGGATTTGCGAAATCATTTTATCAATCTGCCGCTCATACTCGGAACGGATGGTTTTAATCCTGAAAAGCGGCAGTCCGATGCTTTCAAACAGCTCATTTTTAAATTTATCAGTCTGTGCCGCCTGTCTGGTTTCATGGGATGAATCGTCTAATTCAAGCCCCGCCTTAATATGTAAATCTTTATCACAGATTAAAAAATCAACATGTCTGGATTTGATATACCCTCTGTATTTTCCGATATTTTTCGTTCCGGTAACGGATATAAAATCCTCCAGACGTACTTTGGGACATATCCGCAGTCCGTTTTTTGTACATTTTTCTTCTAATATCTTATAAAATGCATATTCTGTCTTTGTCAGCAGAAACTTCTGCCGGTAAGGATACTGCCGTCTTTTATGGCGGCGGTAAAGCAAAAGCGCAGCCACTGCTGCTGCCAGCAGGACTGCCGCAATCTGTATACCTTGCTCCATTTTAAATTTCTCCTGCGCATAATATATTATACATACATATGTATTTTTACTGATAGTAAACTCCGTTTAAAATTCAGTCTTGCTCTATTCCAATAATAACAACAGGAACTGTTGGATTTGAACGTCCTTCTCTTATAACATTTGCAACTTCATTTTCAAACCATGCGACACCGGTATCCATTTTTAACATCATCTTTCTTGTCGGTATAATTTCGATTCCTACATCAATATCATTACGAAGGAAGAAAAATGTATGTTTTACATGCAAATCATATGCAACACTAAAATACTTTCCAAATTGTACTTCAACCGCAACCCGATCTTTTACAAAATCAATCTGATTATTGGTAGAATATGCCTCAAATCCATTATCTTCAATAATCTGCTTTTGTTCTTCTCTGTCACGAATTAATGCTACGTTTTTTGCAGTATCTATATCACCGGTAACATAATAAGGTATTGTCACAGATTTCCAATTTAAAGGATATAATATACTTCTAAATTGTTTATTTATGTTCTTTTGATCATACAGCGTTTTCCCTAATTTAGCTTTATCCTTACTGTATTTTATAAAATCATCTGCATTGATACTATTGATAGCACTCTCTATTTCTTCCCATAACTGCTTTTTGTGAACCAACATATATTCATAGCCATTTAAATGATTATACATATTTGCAATTTTCATCACCATTTCTCCATTCCAAAGGTATTTGGGCAACTTTATCATTCATCTTTGGTTTGTATATTTCTTGATAAATCGGTCTGGTTTTTAAACAATCCTTTTTTAACCGTTCTATTCGGTCACAGCCAATCTTTACATACTTTTGTTCCAGCTCTGTTCCATATGCAATTCGATCATTTTTCAATGCACCGATCAGTGTACTTCCGACTCCGCAAAATGGATCATACACAATATCTGTAGGGTTCGTTAATGCCAATACACATCTTTCAACCAATTCTACAGGAAATTGGCATGGATGATCTTCTTTCTCAACATGATTTGATTTTACATTTGGAATATCCCATATTAAACAATCCCAGTCATCTTCTAAACGCTTTACAGTGATTTCCCAAACATCTTCCGGATTTTTTCCTAATTTATTGCATGAAAGCTGTCCTTTTTTTGCTCCCTTATAATATTTTTTCCCCGGATATTTTGAAGGTATCCGCACTGCATCAAGATTAAATGTATAGCTGTCTGACTTTGTAAACCACAAAATTGTTTCATATCTTCCACTAAATCTATTTTTACAATGAAGCCCGTGTCCGAAATGCCAAATAATACGATTTCTTAACTTTAATCCCATTTCTTTAAATATAAAATAGTAAAATATATCTAACGGAAATACTTCGCCATTTTCTACATAATTACCTGTCTGCCAGCAAATACTTCCGTCCTCCGCCAGTATTCTAACCATTTCACGTATCATCGGCTTCATATTTTCCAAATATGTATTTATATTTGTTTTGACTTCATATTCTTTTCCTATATTATAGGGTGGAGAAGTTATTATTAATTTTACTGTATTATCCGGTATTTCTTTCATAAAATTTAAAGCATCAACGCATTTATATTGAAAATTTAAAATATTCATTTTGTATAATCCAATATGAACTGGATAACTCCTTTCTCTGACATTTTATCTAGCATTTTACATTAAACTGCTACATAACATCTTATCATATATCTATTATTTCTTATTATAACACCACTATACTTATTAAAAAAGTTAAATGCTCATTCTTTTTTTTAATAATATTTTATATAAAGCAAAAACCGCAACCTCCATACAGAAGTTACGGTTCTTTCCTTAGTGCGCCGCCAGGGGTTCGAACCCTGGACACCCTGATTAAGAGTCAGGTGCTCTACCAACTGAGCTAGCGGCGCTTATATTCTCTTTGTTGTCTGCAAGCGCTAACAACAAATGAAAGTATATACGAGTTTTTCAAAAAATGCAAGTATTTTTTTAGTATACATTTAAGTCTGCGATTTTCAGGCAAAATAAAAAGCCCCACAACCTGGCTCCTGTGACCAAATCATAAGACTTCTTTTAGTGCGCCGCCAGGGGTTCGAACCCTGGACACCCTGATTAAGAGTCAGGTGCTCTACCAACTGAGCTAGCGGCGCTTATTTAATTCATCAGCTTGTTTCTCTCAAGCACAAAAGGTATTATACGAAAGAATTTTATAAATTGCAACCCTATTTTTGTATTTATTTAAAAACAATTACGCTTTTTTTACAGTTTTCTTAGATTTCTAATACTTTTCCTGCCTTTTCCTATTGCTTCTATATAATAAAGAACGTATAATTTTTATAATAGCAAGAATTCCAAAGCCATTCGCCCATATAAACCTGCTTATAAACGTGTGAATGTCTTTAACAAATATAGATGACAGATAGGAGTTACTATGGAAAATCAAGATAAAAACCATACCGATGAACCCATTCCAAAAAATCATTTTACACCGAACAGCCGGTATTTTACGATTTTAGTCTATGCACTGGCTTTTGTTCTGGGTGCGATTTTAATTTATATTTTTATCGGACATTTTAATGTGACACTGCGGCTGATTGGACAGATTGCGCATCTGCTTTCTCCGTTTATTACCGGCGCTTTTATTGCATTTGTTTTGTATCCGCTGGTGCATCTGCTTTACCGGGATGTCTTTACCAAACGTTTTAAGATGGCTGTGCGCCCTGCAAAAATGCTTTCTATATTAGTATCCTATCTGCTGGCAATCGGTATTATCACCGTTCTTCTGGTATTTATCATTCCGCAGATATACGAAAGTCTGAGTGATTTAACACAGCTGCTGCCGGTATGGTATAACAATGCCGTTGCCTTTTTAGAACAGTTTGAGGAAACACACACAGCACTTTCCTTTATTGATTATAATGTATTAAATGAAAAAATTTACTCCGCCCTGCCTAAAATCGTAGATTATCTGACCGGCATTATGACTAATATTCTGCCTGTTATTGTTTCTGCCTCCATGGCAATTGTTAAAGGCGTATTAAATTTTGTTATTGCAATTATTGTGTCTGTTTATATGATTTCAGACCACAAGATTATTTTTTACCATTTTAAACGGCTGATGTACACGATTATGCCAAAGCAGACGGCTGATACGACACGCAGTATTCTACGTGAAAGCGGTAATATTTTTTCCAGCTTTATTATCGGCAAAGCAATTGATTCCCTGATTATCGGTATTATCTGTTTTGTATGTACAACAATTTTCCGTTTCCCATATGCCGTGCTGCTGAGTGTGATTGTCGGCATTACCAATATTATTCCGTACTTTGGTCCGTACATGGGCGGTGTTATCGGCGGTGTCGTCATTTTGATTGTCAGCCCCGTAAAGGTCATCTTCTGGGCAATTTTAATTTTAATTATCCAGCAATTTGACGGTCTGTATCTGGGTCCGAAAATACTTGGCGAAAAGACCGGACTGCGCCCGCTGTGGGTTATCTTTTCCATTACCGTCGGCGGCAGCTTATTCGGCGTTGTCGGTATGTTTTTAGGTGTTCCGTGTGTTGCCGTACTAAGCTATATTTTAAATCTGGCAATCGAACATTTTTTAAAAAAGAAAAATATTTATATTACGCCGTATGACAATACGGATGAAATGTAATTTCCGCAGAAATACTTTTGCAATAATAAAAGCCACAGGAAGCGGTTTCCGGGTGTTTGTCCCGCAAGCCTGCTTTCTGTGGCAGTTTTATTTGTTTATGTTATGTTTACCGGTTTGTGTTTTTCAAGTCAGACATTTACTTTGAAAAGGAAGCACCCAGTGCTGTATTTTGTGTACCTGCTGTATACAGCGGGCTGTCACTGCTTACTTCATATAAGCCGGAAAGATTTATGCTTCCGTCTGCATTTCTGAAAATGCTGTGATAATCTGCAGTATAAGCACCGGTTGCAGCATCATAGCCCGGAATCTGTGTACTTACAAAATCCGATGCACTGACTGTGTAATCTGCGCCTTCGCTTCCGCTGTACTTGGTCTTTGCACCGTCTGTACATAACCAGTTATTTACCCAGTATGTACCCACACCTTTATAGTGATATAATGTATGGCTTACAGTGCCTAAGAACTGGTCTGTTGCCGCAGTCTTTTTCTCTGCAAAGGATAACAGATTGGTATAGGCTGCATCCTTTGATGTTCTGTAGCACATATAATTTGCCTTTGCAGCATTATACATACCGTTGTTTACAGAAGTACAGTTGGTCAGTGTCACTGCACCGCCGTTTCCGTTGTCTGTAAATCCTGTTGCACCGTTGTTAAATGCAATGCAGTTGGTAACAACATGCGGTGTCGGACACTGCTTATTGCTTCCGCCCAGCTTAAATCCGTTCATATCGCCGTTTGCCGAACCTTCGCCGTTGGTTAATTTACCGTTACCAAAAGCTACACTGTTTTTAATCGTTACAACGCCTGTAGAACCAGTTGCCGGCTTTGCGTATAAATCCCAGCCGTCATCGCTGTTGCAGTAAGAAATACATCCGTCAAAGACATTTCCTTCACCGCAGGTCAGCTTTGCTGCAAATCCATCTGCATTTTCACAGGTTGCTTCATCTTTGTTATCAAATGCCGTACAATTTAAAATGAGGTTGTTCGACGGCCATAAGTCAATCGTATCGGCAGAAGTGTTGTATCTGCTGATCTGAAGACCGGAGTCATGGTTTGCATAGAACTGGCACAGTTCAATGATATTGTTATCACCGGATAATAACATACCGTTATCGCCTGCATTGCAGATATCAATATCGTAAAAATGCCAGTAAGAACCGTCTAACACGATTCCTCTGTTGCTTCCCAGTTCTGCCATTCCGCTAAAGTCAATGGTAACTGTTCCGCCGTTTATGCTGCTGATGGTTTTATAAGCGCCTTCTGCCCCGCTGTTGCTCTCGGCAATTACGATTGGCGCACCATACAGTTCATAAGCCTTATAAGTTCCTTCTTCCATCCAGATGGTATATCCGGCTGAAATGCTGTTAATCGCTGTCAGTAAATCCATCGGCGCATTCTGTGTACCGGCTGCTGTTGACTTTCCGGATGGAGATACGTATAAATCACACTTTGTCTGTTCCGGTTCTGACGGAGTTGTCGGTGTTTCCGGTTCAGACGGTGTTGTCGGCTGCTCCGGCTGTGTCGGTTCTGTCGGTGTCACAGGTGTTGTCGGTGTTTCTGACTGCTGTGAAACAGACATATAATACAGATTACCTGTACTTTCCTTTGTAATTTCGTGGCTGCCTGCCTCAATTTCAAGACTTAAAATACCGTCTGTCAATGTGTAAACAGTTCCGTCTACCTTGATGTCACTGCTGTTCTTCTGATTGAAAACCAGTACCAGTTCTGCCTTGTCTGTCGTTGTAAATGTAATCTTTGTCTTGCTTTCAATCTTTAAGCAGGTATCTAACGAAAGTCCGTTATAACTTACTGTACCCTTATTGGAAGAAAGTTTACCGGAAATCATATAGAAATCACTGCTTGTTCCGTCCGTTGAGAAATTATGTACCTTTGCAGTTGTTTCTGCCGGTGCTGTTGTCGGAGCTTCTGTTGTGGCTTCTGTTGTACTTTCAGTTGCCTTTGTTGTGGCTTCCGTAGCCTTTGTCGTGCTTTCGGTTGCTTTGGTTGTAGCTTCCGTAGCCTTTGTCGTGCTTTCAGTTGCCTTTGTTGTGCTTTCAGTTGCTTTTTCGGTTGTGGACGGTTCTACGTCTACACCTTTATAGCCGCCGATTGCAAGGACAGAGGATTTGTAATTAACAACCTTTGCCTTTAAGGCTGTATCAACGCTGTAATTGGTATCATCGGATTCCTGGAATGTCCAGTCAAAGTCACCGCCATTCATACGTCCTGCATATTTTGTAACAATTGACGGTACATCCTGCGGATCATCAATATCTTCTTCTGCTACGCCTAAATCATAGTCACTGCTTGTATCAAAGTTATTGTACGTTGTTGCACCCGCAACGGTCTTATAAGAAGATGGCACGGTTTCTTCTCTTGAAGAAGCAAGATAAGCATCAAAGCTTACTGCATCCGCCTTGGCTGTTCCGGCATCGGAATTGGCATAAATTAAGCTTGAAGCACCAACTGTAATATTGTTGTATGCCTTAATCATACCGCCGTTTTCACCTGAAAATGTACCCTGTCCTAATGCATCTGTACCCTGCATTGAACTCATCATCGGATTCTTGCAGTTTCTGTAGTAGTTTGCTTCTACAAATGCGGAGCTTCCCTTGGTTGTTCCGACACCGTACTTGGCATTGCCGTCAAAATAATTATTGTAAATATGGACTGAGGCAACTCTGATTCTCGGATGACGGGAATCAGAATGATCAAACCAGTTATGATGATACGTTACAAGAAATTCTGCGCTGTCACTCATACCGCATAAAGAGCATTTTCCGGAATCCCAGAAATGCACATACGATACGGTTACATTGGTAGATGCACCCTTAATATCCACAGAACCATCACCCTTTGCCTGGTCTGAATCACCACCTGTTGAGCCATAGAAAATATCCATATTGTGAACCCAGATATTGCAATTCTTTGTATCTAAGGATACACCATCATCCATAAATGCCATTACTGCAAAATTTCTGAATTCCACATTTCCACTGTTTCTTACAAGAAAACCAAATCCATGAACAGCTGCGTCTTCACCGACACCTTCGATTGTGATATTCATTTCGGTGTAAGCACTCTTACCCTTCAGCTGAATACCTTCTGCTGAACTTGAAAAATGGTCTACATCATCTGCCGTAACACAGCCTACGATACGAAAATCAAGCGGCGAAGTATCTTTTGTTCCTGCGCTCTGCTTTGCATCTAAAATTGACTGGAAACCTGTTACTTCCTTGCCGTTTACAACGGCCGTACAGGTCTTTGCTGTTTCCGGTGTCACATAGATCACCTGTGCATCCTTCTTTAATGTACCGTCATCATTGTAAGCACCTGAACCCGTCTGAAACTTTGAATTTTCAGAAAATGCAAAGCCGCTTCTGTCGTACTTTTCAACCTCTAATGAAGAAGTTGATTCAGAAACCGTCTTTCCATCCTTTAATACGGCTGTTACCTTCATCACATAGCTGCCCTCTTTTAAACCGAGTGCATCTGCTCTCCAGTAATCTGCGTACTGACGGATTAACGTATCGTCAAGCTTCTCATACGCATCATCTGATGCGGAAGCCTCCTTTACATATGCGACATAGCCTTCTGCATTTTTAACAGGCTGCCATTCCACATATGCACTTTCCAGCCAGCCGGACTGTTCTGTCAGTGTCAGACCTGCTGCCACCGCTTTTACTTTTCCTGCAAAAGCCGGTGTCACTGCTGTTATTACCATGGCTGCCGTCAGCACATAGGAAAACAGCTTTTTTACTTTGCGATTTGTTTTCATTTTCATAAACACCTTCCCTTCGTTTTAGTCATCGCAAGGGTAATGGTAGCATACTCTTATTTTTATGAAAATGAGACTTTTGGCATATCTTTTGTTAATTTATTGTAAATCTTTTCCTATATTCTGTGTCTTTTGACCGTTTTTTCTGTATATTTTTCAAAATTTCTTGTATTGTTATCTGTACATTCATTTGTATTTACAGCCCGGACGGGTATTTACTATTTTTTTGACCTCATTCCAGCTTCTGCAAAAACGAAGCAGTTTTTTATTGACTTTTTTTCTGCAATACGCTTCTCTTGAAAGGCTGTTGAGCCATCTTGACTTACAGACACGCACTGTTTTCACGCTCCGGTTTCATGTTCTTTCTATATTATATGATATCAGGGTGCTATGTGCCAGTGGCATACGTTTAGCGTGAACCGAAGCGGATCGTAGACGTAGGAGTGCGTAGCACGGAATCATCCATAGATATCATAGTTGAGGGCTTTTGCCCCCGATATCATTATATGCAGTATTACCGCTTGGCAATCAGTTTACAGATCGGATTGCCGGCCTTGGAAAAACGTTCCTCATATTCTGTCATGACGTTTCCTTCATTTAAAGCTGCATCGTGGTGTAAATCATATGTACAGGCTGTCAGTTTCCATTCCGCCTCTTTGACTTCTTCCACGGAAAAATCAAATAAATCCTTGTTGTCTGTTTTAAATTCGACCTGTCCGTCCTGTTTTAAAATGACGTTATACCGCGCAAAAAACTGGCGTGAAGTCAGACGTCGCTTTGCATGTCTGTCCTTTGGCCACGGGTCTGAGAAATTCAGATAAATACGGTCAACTTCTCCCGCACCGAATACTTCGCAGATATTTTCTGCATCCATTCTGATAAAACGCAGATTCGGCAGCTGCAATTCTTCCTGTTTTTCAACGGCACGAAGCAGCACGCTGGAATATTTTTCGATTCCTACATAATTAATATCGGGATTTTGTGCGGCAAGTGTTGAAATAAACCTTCCCTTGCCCATGCCGATTTCAATCCGCACCGGGTTGTCATTGCCAAACACTTCATGCCATGTGCCTTTCATGCCTTCCGGTTCTGTAAATACATATTCATTTTCTACCATCACTTCCCTTGCACCGGGAACATTTCTAAGTCGCATATTTATTTCTCCTAACTGAATGATTTCGTATATTGTGTGCCATGTGGGGATGATTTGTGCAAGCACAGTTCTGCTTTCTACCCGCACTCGCGAATTCGCGCTGATGCAGCCGCTCTATTCGGACGCTCGCCTCCGGCTTTGCTGGGTGTTGGCTCTATTCGCCGTGCTTGTCCGGGAAAGCTTTCTGCTTTCCCGGACTGTCGGGCATTCGCCCTATCTTCCTCAAGCTTAAAGCAGAACTTTGTGCAAGCACAGTTCTGCTCTCTACCCGCACTCGCGAATTCGCGCTGACGCGCTCTGCATTCTGCTTCGCAGAATATTCGCTCGTTAATAACGCAAGAAAAGGAAATGTCTGCTTCGCAGCCGCTATTGCTTCTCTCGGACGCTCGCCTCCGGCTTTGCTGGGTGTTGGCTCTATTCGCCGTGCTCGTCCGAGAAAGCTTTCAGCTTTCCCGGACTGTCGGGCATTCGCCCTATCGGCTAAAATCGTCTAAAAGTGCTTTGTGCAAGCACAGCACTTTTTTCCTCTTTCAGCCGGCACGGCTCATTGCTTACGCACATTATATAATATTCCCCTATATTTACACAACTACTACTTTACAGAAAGTTTTTCTTAGCGTAAACTAGTAATTAAACGATTTTAATTGAATTTTTGTTATATGGAGGTTTTTATGCGCAGCAAATGGATTAACAGGGTGCTGTCTGTTGCTTTACTTTTTACAACATTGACCACTTCGGTTTCTTATACATTTTCAACAGCTTATGCAGAGGAGGCGGGGGCTTCTACACAGCAGTCTGCACAGTCTGGGGTTTCATGGCCGGAGGCACCGGAAATTTCAGCGGGGAACGGGATTTTGATTGATGCCGATACAGGGGCAATTCTTTATGAAAAAAATGCCTATACCAAGTGTTATCCTGCCAGTACCACAAAAATTTTAACCGGTCTTTTAACCGTGGAAAACTGCGGTATGGACGAAACTGTTACTTTTTCACGTGCCGCAGCCAATTCGGTTACATGGGAAGATTCTAACCTTGCAACAAAGGTCGGCGAACAGTATACGGTTGAACAGGCTTTGTACGGACTTTTACTGTATTCCGCCAATGAAATTGCCTATGGTCTTGCAGAGCATGTCGGTGGTTCTTTGGAAAATTTTGTAGAAATGATGAATGCCCGTGCAAGAGAACTGGGTGCGGTAAATACCCACTTTGCCAACGCAAGCGGTCTTTATGACCCGAACCATTATACAACGGCTTACGATATGGCAATGATTGCCCGCGGCTGTTATAACAACTCTACTTTCGTCAATATTGATTCGACAGAAGATACGTACACCATCGGACCTACAAATCTGACCGGTGAAAGCCGTACTTTCCGTCACAGACACCAGATGTTAAAAGGCCGTCCGATGTATTATGAATACTGCAAAGGCGGCAAAACCGGTTTTACGGACCAGTCCGGTTTTACACTCGTAACCTTTGCGGAAAAAAATGATATGCGCCTGATCTGCGTTGTTTTTAACTGTTCCGATTCCAATATCCGTTTTACGGATACACGGACACTGTTTGACTGGGGATTTGATAACTTTAAGAAAATTACCGCTTCAAGCGATACCATTTCCTCTTATTTTTCGGGTTCAAATTATTATCAGTCTGCTGTATACAGCCGCTATCCTGAAAATTTCAGTCTGAGTGCTTCTACGCTGACCATTCCAAATCATGCGAATGTAAGCGATATTACGCTGGCGGTCAATGAAAATTACACGCCGGAAGAAATTGACAATGCCTATACAACAGGGATCCGCTTTAAATACGGCGATAACACGGTTGCCACTTCTTTACTGACATTCAGTAAAGGCACGGCACACACGGATAACCGCCTACCGTATCTTTCACAGGATGCTGATACTGAAACGGTTCAGCCGCGCTGGTGCTTTTCTATCAGCATCTGGGTAATTGTGGCAGTCTTTGCCGCCGTTGTCATTCTTATCTGCTTCATTAGGGATTATCAGATGTCCAGACGCCGCAGCCTGCACGCACGCAGACACCACAGACGCCGCCGGTAACAGCTGTAAAAAAATATTCAACCAGCTTTATTAAACCAAAAAACTCCTTACAGGGTGCTTAGCCTGTAAGGAGTTTTTTGGTTTTTCCGATATACTTTTGCATTCCGCAAATATCTTATTGGATTTATCTTGTATTTGCCCTGTTGTATATCGTATTTTGTATACTGTATCCGCTATACGGTATATCCTCTGTTTCCCGATGCGTTTTCAGCGATTTCGGTTGAAGTACCCATATTAGAATACGTCAGTCCCGCATAGACCTGTTCGGCATTGCGCATGACCGGACCGGTTGTATCCTGTCTGCTGACCTCATAAAATGACCTCCGAAGCTTTGAAAGCATGGAAATCACTGTATCCAGTACCGTCACATCATGCCCTGCATCTGCCTTTACAAGAAAACGCATCATGGAAACATATATTTTAAACAATTCCTTTGAAATATCATATTGCATATCCAGACTGCTTTCCAGCTCATCTACGACACGCTTCGCCCGCTTTAAGGACGCATGATATTCATCATCGTTTTTCTCCCGGTACGCCGCCTGCGCATCCTGCACCGACTCTATTGCAATATCATATAAAATAACAATCAAATCCGACTTTGATGCCTGTGACACCCGGTAAGAATACGTTTTAATCGAATCACTTTTCATAATCTGAAACCTTCTTACTGAAGAATCTGAAGTACGGTTGACGGTCTTTCATTGGCCTGGGCCAGAATAGAAGTTGCCGCCTGTGTCATAACATTTAATGAAGTGTATTCTGTCATTTCTTCTGCCATATCTGTATCGGTCATGGTTGAAATGGCTGATGTCAGATTTTCAGACGCTGTTCCTAAGTTGTTGGTTGTATGCTCAAAACGGTTTTCGTAAGCACCCATCTGGGAACGGACACGGTTTGCATAAGCAACAGCCGTATCAATGGTATCAATGGCTTCACTTGCCGTAACCGATGTCATGACATTTAAATTTTCTGTTCCGAGCGTATAACTTGTAACTGCCGGAATGTCTATCAGAATCACCTGATTTTCATTGGCACCGACATGAACGCTCATCGTTCCCACATCTGTTACTTCCTGTGTAACCTTTGCAGTCTGTGTGCTTGTTGCCGTAGACTTATCATCTGCTTTTGCTGTATCAGAAAACTGTGTACCTGCCACATTTGACGGTACATCCGTTACAAATGTTCTGTTGTTGACATCCTTTACCGTTACTCTTGTGCCGCTTGTTGAAATAACTGCGCTGTCTGCAAATCCCACACGCTTGCCGTCATTGTCCAGAGTAAATTCGGCCTGTACGTCACTGCCTTCTGCATACATGCCACTATTTGTTGCTGCTGTGGCAATTCCAAGCATATTTGCTAACTGTGCATTACTGCATGTGATATTCATGGTTTTTGAACTGCCGCTTTCTTTTGTCATAAATACAATATTATTACCGGCATAGCTTGTCTGCGGTTCATAGCCTGCATAATCTGTGCCGTTTACCTTTGTATCGTTTGTGGCACCTGCCGTAATTGCAAAAACACGTCCGCCAATCTTATCCGCACCGTCAACCAGCTTACCCATAATGCCTGCGAGTGTATCTCCCTCGGAAATTTCAATCCCATAGCCGTTCATACTGATTGTTCCTGCCTGCTCCTTTGTAACCGTTGCAGTATCACTCATGGTAACCGCACCGTTACCAACCACAATTGCCTGTCTTGCATCCTGTGTAATGGTAATGCCATAATTTCCGGCCACAAAATTATCCGATACTTCAATCTGATTGACACCTTCATAATTAGAGTAAACACGTCTTGAAAGATTACCACTGATTAAAGTCTGTGAATTAAATTCTGTGTTGCTTGAAATTCTGTCGATTTCTGAATTTAAGCTGTCAATTTCGCTCTGGATCGCACTGCGTTCATCAACGGAGTTTGTTCCGTTGGCTGCCTGTACAGACAGCTCCTTCATTCTGGCAAGCATGCTCTGGATTTCTTCCATCGCACCTTCTGCCGTATGCAGTACGGATACACCGTCTGCCGCATTGTTATCCGCCTGATTTAAACCACGCAGCTGTAATCTCATTTTTTCGGAAATTGCATATCCTGCGGCATCATCTGATGAACTGTTAATTTTATATCCTGATGAAAGTCTTGCAATCGACTTTGTTAATCTGTCCTGTGACTTCTGCAAAGCATTGTTGGAAACAATCGCAGAAACATTTGTAGCTATTCTCATTGTCTATACGTCCTTTCTGTTGTCTGAATAAAACATCTGTTGATTATATCGGTTTATTTCTAAGAAACCATAAGCCTGTTCCATAAAATTTCACATTTGCCGGTTTACGCTTATGCGTTTTCTGTCTTTCCCGCCAAAGCATATACTATCGTCTTTGCCGCCTTGTACAGTTTATCGGATGCCACGCTTTCTGCCGCTTTATCATACATTACACGGCGTACGGTACGGATATCCTGACAGTGGACTTCCACCTCTTTGAATCCGTTGTTTTCCTTTAGTTCTTCTGCCGCCTGCTCCAGTTTTTCAGAAAGCTTATCGGCGCTCGTATCGGAAATGCCGTATAATTCGGCGCTGTCACTGCCGACCTTTGCTTCTACGGAAACGGTTCCAAGCTCCTGCGTATTTAAGTGAACTGAAATTCTTCCCTTTTCTTTGGCATCCTGTACCAGTGTCAGGTGAATCATGCCGACACCTTCCTCTGTCACCATTGGAATCCGGTAATCATGTCTTTGGCTTAAATTGCGGATTAACCCGATTTCCCTGTAACGCATTCTCAAATCGCGGATTGTTTCGTAATCCTGGTTGTCATCTGCGGCAACTGCCGTTTCAAGGTCTTTTGCGGCATCCTCTTCCAGATCATCATATGCTGCTTCGAGTGCCTGTCTGTCACCTGACTTTTCTAAAAATGTCTCTGCTTTTGCAGTGTCTTTTTTATCTTCACCAAATACACTGTTATAATAGCCTGACTGCATAATGTGTTCCATTGCAAGCACCTGATTGACCGTTACCGGCTGTTCATTGTCTGTCAGTTCTTTGATAACCGCCTCTTCCATGGCAGATGAACTACGCAGTGTATTTAAGTATTCATCATAATAAGCCGCTTCTGCATCTTCATCATAAGCTGCCTCAATATCCTCGCAGAAGGCTTCAACCGAATGTTCGTCAATCGGCTGTTCCTGCTGTACTGTCTTTAACGACAGCGGTGTCACATGCTCCCCTGTTGTTTCAAATAAATTACCGAAATAATTCACCTTTTCCTGAATCTGTGGAATTGCTGCCTCATCATCTATCGTATAATCCATGCCTGCGGCACGTCTGCTGTTATATGCCTTGCACAGATTTTCCATGGTGATTTCTTCATTCTGCTTGACCAGTGTTCCGATTGCCGCTCCGGCATCCTTTGTAAAAATGTTCATCATCTTGTAAATGCCGATAAACTGGTTTCTCTCCTGCTCACTAATTCCGTCAGTCTGATCTAACTTATATAAAAAGCGGCTGTATTTTTCCTCTTTATCGTTATCCTGCTGTGCATTCATTTCCGTCAGGTATGCATTGACCGTATGAATGTCTTCTGTCATCGGATTGATATTTTCACGGATCATCGCAAGTGCCGTTTCCGGTTTCATATTCCGAATCAGATTTTGAAGGGTGCTGTGGATTTCCTTGATATTTTCAACACCTTCTTTTGTAATCTCCATCTGATTTTCCGCAAAAATACGTACTGCATCACGGTTTGCCTGTGTATTTTCAAGATTCAGTTCCTTTAAAATGTCTTCCGTGCTGGCATCTACGGCTTTTTTGAGCGAATCGCCAAGGTCCTTACGCACTTCTGTTCCGACTGCCCTGTATTCCTGTCCCGCCTGCTCAAACTGCTGTCTGAACGCACTTCCCTTCTGCGCAAAGTCGGCAATCGTCATCACTTCATTTTCGGCTTTTTCTTTGACAACCGCTCCCATCGATACATCCGGTGCATATTTAATATCATGCAGCGCGCGCTTGACCTGCATTACCGTCTGGTAAGACGATACAATCATATTCATTGTGCTGTCTGTTCCGGAAAGTCCTGCCACTGCGGCCTGTGTCTGACCTTCAAGGCTGTTCTGTGCTGCGCCTGCCGTTCCGGCTGTCTGCTGTGCCATACCACCTGCCGTATTCTGCTGTGCCTGTGAATCCTCAGCGTAGAGTGCCACCGCCTGATGATACGCATCAAGCTGTTCAATAAGACTTGCAATCGGCTCGGCATTTAAATTGACCCCCTGTTTTGCAAGAAACAGTCCGGCATCGGCAGTCATTAAAATACGAATCTGCTGTAACTGCTCGTAGCGGTCATAAACCTGCTCATTTTGATAATCCTGTACATTCTCCTGCACAAAATCCATGGTGCTTTCTTTGCTTCCAATCTCAAACTGAAAACGGTAAGAAGCCGCATCGACACTGTTCATTGCATTTCTTAAATTTTCAATATTAAATGTTTCATCATTTTCCGTTACATAGGCCACATGGCGGATGTCCGCATTATATACGGTACTGATTGCATCGGCAACCGTCTGATACGTTCCCGTACTGTTAATTAACAGCGTATCCGATGCATTCTCTCCCTGTGCCATACCGTTTACAATACTGCCAATCAGCTGTTTTAAGCCGTCCCCGGACTGTAAATCCGAAATATTTAAGCTGTCTAACTGTACTTTATATAAAATATTTTCTTTGGTGATTGGAATGTCATTTTCCAGCAGATTCCGTGCGGTTGACAGTGTTGCCCCATTGGCTTCAAGACCGGCGCGTCCGATAACCGCCGCCGCCTGCGGCATTAACTGCTGCCATTCATCTTCCGTTACCGTCACCTTTGCGTTCTGCTGTCCCTGACTGCCCTGTGACTGCATATACTCTGCCTTGTATACATTATCAATTGTCGGTGCAAGCCGGTTTTTCACCAGATAATTTTTCGCTTCTCCACTTAAATCGGAAATCTGTGAAACCTTATCCACCGCGCCTGCAAGTTCTTCCACATTTTCCTGTGTTGCCGGAAGATTGCCTGCGCTCATCTGATTGGAGATTTCCTCTGCCATGCCCGTACTGCCGACAACCTGTTCAATCTCATCAGTGCTTAATCCCTCTCCCGCAAAATAAACTTTCTTGCCGTGTGATGCCAGTTCAATCTTAATGCGGTCCACGATACCGACCATTTCTTCCTGTGACAAATCATTCAGGTTAAATCCGTCCTCATCAATCTTTACGGCATCTGCACCGGAAAGGCGCTGGAACAGTGCCTTTAAATTGGCTTTGGCATTGGTCGCGCTCTGCATAAGCTGTTCTTTGACATCATCGGTTTCCTTTAATAAAGAATGATATGTGTTCTGGTCTAATTCCTTCTGATTCACCTGCATACCGGATATCAGCACATTGGCAAAGTCTGCTGCCTTTGTGCTTCCCTCTGTCTGTGTATTGTTTTTTATATTAATTGATGCACCCTGACTTTTGTCGGTGCCTTTTGCCAGTTCTGATGCTGCAATTGTTAAATCCATTCTTTTCACCTCAAAAAAATACTATCTATAGACACACCGTCTTATAGATAGTATTTCGTCACATTTTTACATTTCATTTAGTCCGATTTAGGATTCCTCATAATACTTCATCAGTCCCTGTGTGCCTAAATCACCCATCCCTTTGTCTTCCAGCGTTTCATACATTTCAAGCACCGTATTTAAAACTTCCAGATTGACATCACGGTCTTTGGCTTTCTGCGCGGCAATCTTCATGTCCTTGATAAAATGCTTCAAGAAAAATCCCGGTGCGTAATCGTCCTTTAAAATCTTTGCGCCAAGGGAACTAAGCTGAAAGCTCGCCGCCGCACCGTCCTTTACGGAAGCGTACAGCTTATCCATATCAAGTCCTGCCTTCTGCGCATAAGCAAATGCTTCGCACACGCCGGACAATGCACCCGCAATCATAATCTGATTTGCCATTTTTGTGTGCTGTCCGCAGCCTGCGCTGCCTTCGTATACAATCGTTTTCCCCATGGCTTCAAAAAGCGGCATACAGGCATGAAAATCCTGCTCCTCACCGCCTGCTAGAATCGAGAGTGTTCCGTTTTTTGCACCTGTATCTCCACCCGTAACCGGCGCATCCAGCGCGTGCTGTCCGTTTTTCTTTGCTTTTTCATAGATTCTTATTGCAAGCTGTGGACTGGTGGTCGTCATATCAATAAGGTATGTACCGGCGGCGGCACTGTCAAGTATATTTCCTTCCGCAAAATATACTTCTTCCACATCCTTCGGAAAACCGACAATCGTAATCACGGCATCTTTTCCTGCCGCACAGCTTCCGATAGAATTACACCACAACGCACCCTCCTGCAATACATCTTCAACCTTTGCCTTGGTTCGCGCATAAATGGACACTTCAAATCCTGCTTTCATAAGGTTTCTGACCATAGATTTTCCCATAATGCCGACACCGATAAATCCGATTTTTTTCATGTGTATGCTCCTTTTGACCCTGATATCCTATTAAATCCGTGTTTTATTCTCAAGTTGCTTTGCCGTAAATTCATAAACCGCAATTCCATATTCCGGCAGATCAACCAGTACGGAATGGGAATATCCGTCGCAGTCCCCTTTATCCACAGTCAGCTGCTTTGCCTGTATCTTTTCGTGGCTGCCCAGCACCAGACGGTACTTGCAGTCTGCCGGAACACCGACACGGAACTGTTTTCTTGCCACTGGCGTAAAGTTTAGTACAAACAACAGGTTTTTTTTGCCATCCGGACTGATGCGGATAAACGAATACACACTGTTGTCCACATCATTGGCATTAATCCATGCAAAACCTTCCGGCTTATAATCCGTCGCATACAGGCACGGATAACTGCTGTAGAGCTTCATGCACTTTTTCGTAAACTGCTGCATTTCCTTGTGGGACGGATCATCTAACAGATACCAGTCTAATGCACGTTCTTCGCTCCACTCGTTCCACTGGGCAAATTCCTGCCCCATAAATAACAGCTTCTTGCCCGGATGTCCGCACATATAGGCATATGCAAGCTTTAAGTTGGCAAACTTGCTTTCCCGGTCGCCCGGCATTTTACCAAGCATTGAACATTTCAGATGAACAACCTCATCATGCGAAAGCACCAGCACAAAATGTTCACTGTACGCATACATTAAACTAAACGTCATCTTGCTGTGGTTAAACTTTCTAAAATACGGGTCAAGCTTCATATATTCAAGGAAATCGTGCATCCAGCCCATGTTCCACTTAAATGTAAATCCAAGGCATTCTCCGTTGTCCGGGTCACCGCTGACCATCGGCCATGCCGTTGATTCCTCAGCAATCGTAACTGCCTGCGGAAAACGCTTGCGCATCATACTGTTAAAATGCTTTAAAAAGCTCATCGCTTCAAGATTGCCGTTGCCGCCGTATTTATTCGGAATCCAGTTACCTTCTGTCCTTCCGTAATCCAGATACAGCATGGATGCCACCGCATCGACCCTCAGACCGTCTACGTGGAACTTATCCACCCAGTACATGCCGTTTGCAATCAGGAAATTGGATACTTCATTTTTACTGTAATCAAAAACTTTCGTTCCCCAGTCCGGATGTTCACCCTTTCTGGAATCCGCATATTCATACAGGCACTGTCCGTCAAATTCCGCCAGTCCGAATGCATCTTTTGGAAAATGTGCCGGTACCCAGTCTAAAATAACCCCGATTCCCTTCGAGTGCATGTAATCCACAAAATACATAAAATCCTTTGGCGTTCCGTAGCGTTTGGTTGGCGCATAATAACCTGTTACCTGATAGCCCCATGAACCGTCAAACGGATATTCTGCAATACCCATCAGTTCCACGTGCGTATAGCCCATATCCTTTACATAGTCTGCCAGCTCCGGCGCAATCTCACGGTAATTCATAAAACCGTCTTTGGTACCGTCCTCTTTCTTTTTCCATGAGCCGAGATGACATTCGTAAATTGCCATCGGACTTTCTAAATGATTTTCCTTTTTCTTCTTTTCAACCCAGCTTTTATCGGTCCAGTGAAAACCTGTCAAATCCGTAATAATAGATGCATTGTCCGGGCGAAGCTGGGCTTCATTGGCATACGGGTCTGCTTTATAAATTGCTTCTCCCTGCGGTGTCACAATTAAGAACTTGTACATCTGACCAACCTTTGCACCCGGTATGAACAATTCATAAATGCCGCCGTCTGATACCGGTTTCATATCGTATCCGTAGGCTTTCCAGTCATTAAAATCACCGACTACAAAAATATCCTTTGCATGAGGCGCCCACACCGCAAAATAGACCCCTTCCTGTCCGTCCTTTACTGCCTTATGTGCGCCCATCTTGTTGTAAATCTCATAATGCGTACCTTCCCCAAAAAGATACGCATCCAGTTCTGTCATAAATACATCTGTTGAGTCTTTTTTAGCCATAAATATTCCGCCTCCGCCTTTACAAATTTTATTCTGCTGTCTGCACGTTTATGATTATTAATTGTACCATACTCTACAGATAAATACTATTTATATTTTTTTTGCTTTTTTGTACAAAACTAAAACTAAGTGTGCTATACTTTGGGAAAAACATATATAATGATGTATACAAAAAAGGAGTACGTATTACAATGATTTACAATTTAATCAGTTCTGATTTGATAAAAGAAGTTACTTTTATCAGTGTGCTGTTTGCATTTATTTTGACCTGCGCAGCCATTGCTTTAGGCAAGAATATCCTTCCGCGCGATGCCGGACGTGCCTATGCCATCAACGGTTCCAAATCCGTTGGCAAGCCGCGTGGTGCCGGAATTATCTTTATACTGACTTTCACACTTTCCTGCGTGTTATTTATCAAACTGGATGCGGAAATTATCATTTATCTGATTTTAACGCTTGCGGCAATGTTAAGCGGCTACTTAGATGACAGTTCTTCTTCTCCGTGGGGCGAATTAAAAAAAGGACTGATTGATTTTGTCATTGCCTTAATGGCTGCATTTACTTATCTGCATTACAACCCGAATACCTTTGAACTGGCATTCTTTTCAAAAACCGTAACACTGCATCCGCTGATTTACGGATTTTTAATTGTCGTTTTAATCTGGGTAAGTATTAATGTGACCAACTGCTCTGACGGCGTGGACGGACTGTGCGGCACACTTTCTGCCGTAACGCTTTCCACTGCTTACGTGCTGTTCCGTGTATTTGACATTGAACCGTATTTCCGTCATGTAGTGCTTTTAATGATTGTATGTATTTTAGGCTATCTGTGGTTTAACGCTTCACCGAGTAAATTGTTAATGGGCGATGCCGGTTCCCGTGCAATCGGTATTTTTATTGCATTTGTATTCTTAAAGCTGCACCACCCGCTTTTATACATTCCGGTGGCGATTATGCTGATTTTAGACGGCGGTCTCGGACTGATTAAGGTTTCGTTTATGCGTTTCCTTCATATTAATCTGATGAAAAATATCCGCACACCGATTCATGACCATATGCGCAAGAACAAAGAATGGTCTGACGCTCAGGTTGTCTTTCGTTTTGCGATTATCCAGATTGTCATCGGACTGGCTGTTATTTACGCGATTTTGTAGGCATTTATGAAACACTCAACCACAAAAACCGCATATTACCACCTTCCCGGCCTGTTTGAATTTTACGATTTATACAGCGTTTTCCTGCCGCTGTTTTACAGCCACCGGGAATATTTTTACGACTGGTGTGACATTGCTTCTGTCTACGGTGCACCGGCCGACTGTATCTGGGGCGGCGGACGTGTTGAATCGGGAAACCGGGAGCCGCGCAAGGTTTTAGCACTGTTGCGGGAATACGGCATTTCAGCACGGCTTACCTTTAGCAACTCGCAGTTAGAACCCGTACACCTTGCTGATAAAAAATGCAATGCGCTGTGTGCCCTGTTCTCGGAAAATGACCGTGTACAAAACGGTGTGATTATTCACTCGGATTTATTACTGGACTACTTAAAATCACACTATCCAAACCTATATTTTGTGTCATCGACAACCAAGGTTCTGACAGATTTTGCGGACTTTTTAAATGAAGTAAAAAATGATGATTTTCTGTATGTTGTACCGGACTTCCGATTGAACAAGGCATTTGACAGACTCAATACTTTGCCGGATTTGCAAAAAAACAAGGTGGAATTTTTGTGCAACGAATGCTGTTTCTTTGGCTGTATGGACAGAAAACGCTGTTATGAAGCCGTAAGCCTTAACAATCTCGGCAAAGACTGTCCTGACCACCGCTGTAATGCACCGGATGCAAAGACTGGCTACCGTTTTTCCAAAGCCATGACAAATCCCGGTTTTATCGGGATTGATGATATTCAAAATATTTATCTGCCAATGGGATTTTCCAACTTTAAAATTGAAGGCAGAGGTCTGGGAAGCGCACTGATTTTAGAATTTCTTCTATATTATATGACAAAACCCGAATATCAGATTCATGTGCGGGAGGCTGTGTATCTGGATAATATGCTGGATTTGTTTTAGTGTGGCATAGTTTATATGCCACACCTATATCCACGCTGCTATCTTACTCCTGCTTATTTAACCTTCTCTGTCTTCTGTGTTCCCGCTCCTGTAACTGGCGCGCATGCAGCTTTTCGGCACCTGCATCGTCCGTACGCTTTAAAATTTTCACTGCATAATACTGCTCATCATCGGTATGTTTAATCTTAAAACGTCCTTTTATCAGCCCGTGTTCCTCACAAAAAAACAGACCGTAATACGTCTTTCCGTTTGTCGCAAACCACTTAATTTTCCGCTCCATCGGCTTTCCGCACAAAAAGCAGTTGCAGGAGCGCACCAGCCTGTCATTTGCCGCCTTTTCCCGCGTATCAAATACCCGCGAAATATATTTACTGTAATTGCCGAAATTCATGCAGATTTCATCTTTGCGCCGCTTTGGCACGCGGTACGTGTCAATACTGTAAAATGCCCGCACCTTTTCAAAGTCCAGCAGTTTCATAAGCTGTGCCGTATACCGTGCATCAGACAGTGCCATGTGATACTGCTCCTTTTCCGCAATGCCACGCTGTTCGATTGCTGTCTGGAGTGCCGGTCTTTCTTTTCCATTTAAAAAACACAGACTGTATAATTTCTGTACATCATAGAATAAAAACGGCATCGGAAATTCCGCTTCTATGGCATAGTGATTTAAGTTACGCTGTAATTCCACCAGGTCCGTACTGCCCCAGGTGCAGAAAATGTAATCCTGTCCACACCATTCTAAAAAATCCAGTGCAGTATCCACAAAATGCTCCCCATCCGCAAGCATTTCCTGTGTAATGCCCGTTACTTCCCCGCAGACAGAATGAAGCACCGGATACACCTGCGGGCAGACCAGCCTGTCAAATTCATCTATGACATCAAATTTATTGTCCAGTTTTACGGCACCCATCTGGATAATCTCAAACGGCATGCCCGGCAGTGTATATTTTTTCCCCTTTGCACTCTGATTCCACTCTAAATCTAATACAATATAATTCATCATTATCACCAATCCGCTGTCTGTGCAGCTATTTTGTTCTTTGATTATATCAGAGTTTTATCTATCTGCAAAGTACCGTTTCTTACGATAGCTGTCCGTGCTTTTCGTAATTGGAAACGCGGCTGATATGATTTTCCTCATCGACAAAGACGACCTTTGGCTTGTGGTCTGCGGTTTCTTTGGCATCCATCTGGCAGTATGCCATGATAATTACATGGTCGCCGACCTGCACCTGTCTTGCCGCCGCACCGTTTAAACAAATCATGCCGCTGCCCGGCTCTCCGTCAATCGTATACGTTTCAAAACGGTTTCCATTTTCCACATCGACAATCTGTACCTGCTCATATTCCAGAATGCCCGCCGCTTCCATAAGCTTTGGGTCAATCGTGATACTTCCCACATAATTTAATTCTGCCTGTTTCACAACGGCTCTGTGAATTTTTCCTTTTAACATTGTAAGCTGCATCGTTTTTCTTCCCTTCCGAAATTTTTTTCAAATTTTTCTTATAAAATGCGGTTATCAATCAGTCTTGTCTTTCCAATGTATACGGCAATCGCCATTAAGACAGAATCCTGAATCGTTTCTACCGGCTCTAACGTATTCCAGTCCACAATTTCCACATAGTCCGGCTTTGCAAGCGGTTCTGCCGCCAGCTTTTCACGGATTGCCGCAGACAGTACTGCCGCACTGCGCTCTCCGTTTTCGTAAAGGTCTTGTGCTGCCTGTAAAGACTGGTTTAAAACAACTGCCGCTTTTCTTTCCTGCTCGTTTAAATAGGTGTTTCTGGAACTTTTTGCCAGTCCGTCTGCTTCTCTGACAATCGGGCAGCCCACAATTTCAATGCCGAAATTCAAATCCGATACCATGTGGCGGATAACGGCAAGCTGCTGTGCATCCTTCTGTCCGAAATATGCCTTATCCGGCTGTACAATGTTGAATAATTTTGATACAACCGTACACACGCCGCGGAAATGAATCGGACGTGTTTTTCCACAAAGACCTTTCGTCAGCGTATTCATATCCACAAAAGAGGAGAAATCCTTGTGGTACATTTCTTCCGGCTGTGGGTGGAAAATCAGCGCCGCACCTGCATTTTCACACAAAGCGCTGTCACGCTCCATGTCGCGTGGATAACTTTCCAGATCTTCACCCACACCAAACTGCATCGGATTGACAAACACGCTGACAACAACCTTATCATTTTCCGCAACGGCTCTGTCAATCAGGCTCTTATGACCTTCATGCAAATATCCCATGGTCGGCACAAGACCGACACTTAATCCCTGTGCTCTCCATTCTTTTACCTGTGCCCTGACTTCTGCAATCGTTTCTACTATCTTCATTTTAATCTTTATCTCCATTCCCGCAGGCACATTCTGTCTGCTTTCCATACGGACCGTCTGCTTTTGCTTAAAAACAGTACCGCCGGAACATGCTGTGCCTGCATTTTTTTATTTACATATCTCTATGACACCTGTGGATTGTTCCGTGCTGCACACTCCCACAATCCACTCCCTGTATCTTAGTAGAGCTTTCCCAAAACCTCATCATCTATTTTAAACGTATGCTCCTCTGCCGGATACGTTTCTGCCTGCACTTCTTTGATGTAATTTGCAAAGGCTTCTTTCATAACACTGCCGACTTCGGCAAAACGCTTGACAAATTTCGGCGTGTAATCCGAAAACATGCCCAGCATATCCTGATAAACCAGAATCTGTCCGTCACAGCCTGCACCCGCACCGATTCCGATTGTCGGAATGGTCAGCTGCTCTGAAATGATTTTTGCCAGCTTTGCCGGTACACACTCTAATACCAGCGCAAATGCGCCTGCTTCTTCAACTGCCTTTGCATCGTCAATCAGCTTTCGTGCCGCCGCTTCATTTTTTCCCTGCACCTTAAAGCCGCCGAATGCATTAATGCTCTGCGGTGTCAGACCGAGGTGTGCCATAACTGGGATTCCGGCATCGGTAATCGCCTTAATCTGCGGGCATACGGATACGCCGCCCTCTAATTTTACTGCATTGGCACGGCCTTCCTTCATCAGCCTTCCCGCATTGACCACCGCGTCATACACCGAGGTCTGATATGACATAAACGGCATATCCACAACGACCAGTGCATTTTTCGCACCTCTGGCAACTGCCGCTCCGTGATGAATCATATCTTCCATGGTCACGGAAATTGTATCTTCATATCCTAAAATTACATTACCAAGGGAATCGCCCACCAATATTCCATGGATTCCCGCCTCATCCTGCAATTTTGCGGTTGAATAATCATATGCCGTAAGCATTGCAAGCTTCATGTGATTCTTTTTTGCTTCTTTAAAGGTCTGTACTGTATTTTTCATCCATAATCCTTTCCAGTGCCGTATAATCCCGCTGCGGATTTCTGCACTTTGCCAACGCTGTCAGTTTTTTTGAAATACTCCGGTAAACCGCTTCCTCGTCACTCCCCTGCAATGCCGCAAGGTGATTTTTTACAGTCTGTACATCTGCCCGCTCGACAGGACCTGTAAGGGCTTTTGCGCACCCGTTTTTTACAATTGAAGACACATTTTCCGTTATCAGCGGTGCAAGCAGTTTTCTGCTTTCTTCTTCTGCAAAACCGCATTCAGATAAAAGCTGCTGTGCAGAATAAAAAAGCCCCACAACTGCATTGCTTGCAAGCACTGCCGCCGCATGATACTTTACCTTGTCCGCACTGTCTAACCCGTATACGGTGTGTCCCAGTCCTTCAAACAGACTGCGCATAACCGCAACCGCTTTTTCACTGCCTTCCATTGTCAGATATGCTTTTTGAAATTGTAACCAGGAAGTTTCTTTATCGCTGAACGCGTACATTGGATGAATAGAACAACCGCACGCTTTGGTGCGTTCTATTCCTGAAAATACATTAGATGATAATGAGCCGCTAAAATGGCAGATCTTATAACCGGATAAATCCATATCCATCGCTGCAATACAATCCCATACATCTGCAATTACACCGTCGGGTGTCGTAATAAAAAGGGTATCGCTTGCTGTTATTAATTCTTTTAAACCGTCAAATACGGCTGTCTTTGTAAAAGCTGCCGCCCATGCAGCGCTTTCCTTTGTTCTACTGTAAAATCCTGTTACCGGAATGTGTGCTTCGCTAAGATATTTTCCTAACGTCACACCGACTTTCCCGGCGCCGATAATTCCTATTCTTATGCTATCACCTCATTTTCTCCCGCTTACGCACAAGTCCTGCCACCGCGATAGCTCTTACTTTCGTAATGATGCTTCGCTGTGCTTTTCTTATGCCGGGGTAATCGTGTGGCAACGCACTATCATCTGATGCAGCTTCATCTCCGAATGCCGCTCAATACTAAAACCAATGAAAGCATAGCACAAGATAGGATAATTTTCAAGCGTTTTATCTGCCGCCAAAAGCAGCAATCTGTGTATCGGTATTGTAGCCAAGTTCTTTCATTCTCTGCTGCAAATGTTTTAAAGCTTTGTCATACTCCATAAATGCTCCGTAAGTGTTGTTAAAATACGCCAGTGCTTTTTCTGTATTGCCGTCTTCCTTTGCCTGCCATGACAGTGTTGCAAAATGATGTAAATCGTTGTGTGCCTTTACCAGTGCCGTATATTCACTGCTGCGCACCAGCCTTTCATCGGTCTGCCTGTTTAACCACTTACCAAGCTTACAGCCTGCCGGATTGTCCACCTGCTTTTTCTGTAAATGTTCAAATCCCACAATATTGTTGTATACACGCCAGGTCAGCACATAGTGATCCACTTCAAATACACGCATCCAGTCCTGCTGTGTAATTTCTGAACAGCCGCGTACCAGATCACTTCTTGTCTTATCCAGATACCGGCCCACCTCAAAAATACGGTGTCCCGACTGTAAGCAGTCTTTGGATAAAACACTGTAGCTTTCAGAAATATTTCCCATCTGCATTGCAAAGGATTTTGTAACGCCGGTCTGTGTATCAATATCATCAAAAATACTGTCCACACGCCCGCGGATACTGTCCATCTGTCCGTTCATCTGCTCTAATGCCGCCAGGGACTTTTCAACCTTTTTACTGCCCTCGCCAAGGCTCTGTGTCGTTTCTTCCATCGCCGTAGCAAGCTCGTCAATATTCGTTTTTAACTCCGATACGTATTTTACAATATCTTCGGCAGACTCTGCGGTATTAATAGACAGCTGGCGCACCTGGTCTGCAACGACGGCAAAGCCTTTTCCGGATTCACCGGCTCTGGCTGCTTCTACAGATGCATTCAGCGCCAAAAGATTACTCTGGTTGGCAACTTTTTTAACTAAATCTACAATTTCTTCGATTTTACCGATTTTACCCTTAAAATCCTGCACACGGTCATTAATCGCCTGTATTCTTGTAGACGACTGCGTAACCGCTTCAATACTGTCATTCATATCATTGGTTACATTCTGCGAGGACGACAGAATTTCATGGGTATTGTCCCGGATATGTCCCATGGCTTCTGAAATGTTTTCAATGGAGTCCTCCAGATGCCGGCTCGCACTTTCCATATCCTGTATTGATTTGGTCTGGGTTTCGACCTGATCTAATGTGTCTTTAATGAGTGTATTATCCCCGATAACGCCCATCGTTTCATTTAACCGCATCACAACCGGATTATTGGCATTCTTAAATGCGTGCAGCATTGCATTGATTTTTTCTGCATATACCGGATTTTTAAATTGTGTAACATCTGCTTCCTCAAAATTCCCATTTGCAATCTTATCCATTGCTTCTAATAATTGATGCGCATCCTGCCCGGGTAACAGCCCCGCCTGCTTTTTCTTTTTAAACATACACTTTCTCCTCTACCGTATATACAATTCCTAAAAACTTTGGGTATATCGTACCACACATTTTAAGATTTTTGTACTGTTTTACCATATTTTTTTGAAATATTTGAAATTTTTATTAAATTTGCACAACAAAGACTTTTTTATTTTCTATTGACTTAAAACATTTTGCGTATTATAATACGACCATTGTGACATTGAATGTTACGTTGTCCGTTTTGGAAAAACTCAAAACGGATTCAAGACAAGGCAAAAGTATCTGCCGGAGTCTTACAAGCGATTTTTACAAGGACCACTCTTTTATTCAGAGTCAAGGCCATACGGACAGCCGGGTCCACTGCCGATTGGCGGCTTGCCGCCTTATTGATTGAGTTAGAAGCTCAGTTTTATAAGTTGGTTACTTTATAACCGAAATGCGTATTTACGCAAACTTGTGAAATGGTCAATAAGAGTAGTAAAAGTAGTGTTGCTATATAGACTCTGTATGCCTGATATGATATCCCTGTCTTAAAAATATTCTGCTGTACACAGGATGGATTTGTACCTTGTCCTGCCGGTTGCAGTTTATTTTGAATCATGACATATTTATATTTGAGATATTGAACGCAAGTTGTGTAATTACAGCCTGCGTTTTTTTTATTTTGAGGTGTACTATGAAAAATTTATCCAACCAGTCCAGAGCGCCGATTTACGAGGCGCTCCAGAAATTCCGCGAAATGCGTGTCGTTCCGTTTGATGTCCCGGGTCACAAACACGGCAGGGGCAACCCGGAACTTACGGAATTTCTCGGTCAACAGTGCGTTGGCATTGATGTCAACAGCATGAAGCCGCTTGACAATTTATGCCACCCCGTTTCCGTTATCCGAGAAGCGGAAATTCTTGCCGCAGAGGCCTTTGGCGCAGCCCATGCCTTTTTAATGGTCGGCGGCACAACAAGCTCCGTACAGAGCATGGTTTTATCCTGCTGTAAACGCGGCGATAAAATTATCCTGCCACGAAACGTCCACCGAAGTGTAATTAATGCGCTGGTTTTATGCGGTGCGATTCCCGTGTATGTCAATCCCGATGTGGATCACCGCCTTGGCATTTCACTCGGCATGAGCCGTGAGCAGGTACAAAATGCCATCGAAAAGCACCCGGATGCCGTTGCGGTCTTAGTAAACAACCCGACCTACTACGGTATCTGCAGCGATATCCGCGCTATCGTCGATATGGCACACCGCGCCGGAATGCTCTGTCTTGCCGACGAAGCACACGGCACACACTTTTACTTTGGTGAAAATATGCCGGTTTCCGCAATGGCGGCAGGCGCAGATATGGCGGCAGTTTCCATGCACAAAAGCGGCGGAAGCTTAACGCAGTCGAGCCTGCTTTTAACCGGTCCGAATATGAATCCCGGACATGTGCGCCAGATTATCAACCTGACACAGACGACCTCCGGCAGTTACCTTTTAATGTCCAGTCTTGACATCAGCCGCCGCAATCTCGCACTGCGCGGCAGGGAGGTTTTCCGTAAAGTCATTGAAATGGCAGATTACGCCCGCGAGGAAATTAATGCGGTCGGTGGTTATTACGCCTTTGGCAGGGAGCTGATAAACGGCAATTCTATCTACGACTTTGACCCGACAAAGTTAAGTGTCCACACCCGTGACATCGGTCTTGCGGGAATCGAGGTCTATGACATTTTACGGGACGAATACGACATCCAGATTGAATTTGGCGACATCGGAAATATTCTTGCCTACCTTTCTATCGGCGACCGTCCGCAGGAGCTGGAACGGCTTGTGAGCGCGCTTGCGGAAATCCGCAGACGGTATCAGAAAGATTCTGCCGGTCTGTTAAGTCAGGAGTATATCGACCCGGAGGTTGTATGCAGTCCGCAGGAAGCATTTTACGCACAAAAGAAAAGCGTACCGATACGTGAAAGCGCCGGTGCGGTATGCAGTGAATTTGTCATGTGCTATCCGCCGGGAATCCCGATTTTGGCACCGGGCGAGCGTATTACCGGTGAAATTCTTGATTATATTGAATATGCCAAGTCAAAGGGCTGTTCCATGACCGGTCCGGAAGACCCGAAAATCGAGCATATCAACATTTTAACAGACGGAGGAAAACCTCATGGAATTATGGTTTAGCGAATGTCATGCGCCGGACGTCAAACACAGCCTGCGCGTGAACCGCCATTTATATTCAAAGAAAAGCGAATATCAGCAGATTGATATTTTTGATACCCCGGAATTCGGCAGAGTGCTGGCATTGGACGGCAACGTCATGCTTACCGAGCGGGACGAATTTATTTACGATGAAATGATTACACACGTTCCGATGTCCGTCCATAAAAATGCAAAGGATATTTTAGTCATCGGTGCAGGGGACGGCGGTGTCGTAAAGGAACTGACCCGCTATGACCGCGTAGAACGCATTGACCTCGTGGAAATGGACGGCGAAGTAATTGAAGCGTGCCGTGCCTATCTGCCGGAAAATGCGTGCCGATTAGATGACAGCCGTGTGCATATTTATTTTGACAATGCATTGCGGTTTATCCGCCGCTGTTCCAATGAATATGACCTGATTATTGTCGATTCCAACGACCCGTTTGGTCCGTCAGAGGGATATTTTACACGCGAATTTTACGGTATCTGCTACAACGCACTGCGTGAAGACGGCATTATGGTCAACCAGCAGGGCAGTCCGTTTTACAAGCACGATGCGGAAGCCATGCAAAGAAGCCACAAACGGATTGTGAATACATTCCCAATCAGCCGCGTTTATCAGGCACATATTCCGACATATGCCGCCGGTTACTGGCTGTTTGGCTTTGCCAGCAAAAAATACCACCCGGTTGACGACTTTGAAGCCCGTCAGTGGCAGGCACTGCATTTAAGCACGAACTACTACACCACCAAGTTACATATCGGTTCGTTTTATCTGCCTGCCTATCTTGAAAAAATGCTTGAGGAGGTTGAAGCATGAAACAAAATGTTGAAACATTTATCGGCTGTGACGCGGATTATGCTGCTGCACGGATTGTCTTATTCGGTGCACCGTTTGATTCCACCACCAGTTTCCGCCCCGGTGCGCGCTTCGGCTCAGCCGCGATCCGCCACGAAAGCTTCGGGCTGGAAACGTACAGCCCGTATCAGGATAAAGATCTGGAAGATATCTCCGTATTTGACTGCGGCGATTTAGAGCTTTGTTTCGGTTCTGCCGAATCGGCACTGGCTGACATTGAAAAAACGGCGGCACAGATTGTAAACGATAATAAACTGCCGCTTCTAATCGGCGGCGAACATCTGGTGACACTGGCAAATGTGCGTGCCGTCCTTGCCAAATACCCCGGTCTGCATATTATTCACTTTGATGCCCATGCTGATTTGCGTGATGACTACCTTGGCGCTAAATTAAGCCATGCCTGCGTCATGCGCCGCTGTTTTGACCTTGTAGGGGACGGACGGATTCACCAGTTTTGTATCCGGAGCGGTGAACGGTCAGAATTTGCATTTGCAAAAGAACATACAGATATGCACCCGTTTGATTTTGACGGACTGGAAGCGCTGACCGCCCAGCTGAAAAAGGATAATACACCGGTTTATCTGACCGTGGATTTAGACTGTCTGGACCCGTCCGTTTTTCCTGGCACGGGTACACCGGAAGCCGGAGGGGTAACCTTCCCGCAGCTTCTTACTTCCCTGCTGCTCGTCAGCCGGACAAATGTCGTAGGCGCGGACATCAATGAACTTGCGCCGATGCTGGATACAAGCGGTGCTTCTACCGCCTGCGCATGTAAGGTGCTGCGCGAAATGCTGCTGGCGCTGTATTAAACGCGAAAATCCTTATATCAAAGATTTTCGCTTCACAACAAGTTGTAATAGAAAAGAGGATTCGTATGAGTAGAGTTTTAATTATCGGCTGCGGCGGCGTTGCCAATGTAGCTATCAGAAAATGTTGTCAGGCAAGTGATATTTTTACGGAAATCTGTATTGCAAGCCGTACCAAATCAAAATGTGATGCTTTAGCTGAAAGCCTTAAAGACAAAACCGCAACAAAAATCACAACTGCACAGGTTGATGCAGACAGTGTGGACGAACTGATTTCATTAATCAAAGCCTATCAGCCGGAGCTGGTTATGAATATCGCCCTGCCGTATCAGGATTTAACAATTATGGATGCCTGCCTTGCCTGCGGTGTTAATTACATGGATACCGCCAACTATGAACCGGAAGATACCGATGACCCAAAGTGGCGCGCCATTTATGAAAAACGCTGTAAGGAAGCCGGATTTTCCGCTTACTTTGACTACAGCTGGCAGTGGGCTTACCGCGAAAAATTTGAAAAAGCGGGACTGACGGCACTCCTTGGCTGCGGCTTTGACCCGGGTGTTACACAGGCTTACTGCGCCTATGCCAAAAAGCATGAATTTGACACAATTGATACCATTGATATTCTGGACTGCAACGGCGGCGACCACGGCTATGCCTTTGCCACGAACTTCAACCCGGAAGTCAACCTGCGTGAGGTTTCCGCTCCGGGCAGCTATATTGAAAACGGCAAATGGGTTGAAATTCCTGCGATGAGCATTAAGCGTGAATATAACTTTGACAGTGTCGGTGAAAAGGATATGTATCTGTTACACCACGAGGAACTGGAATCTCTCGCCGTCAATATTCCGGAAGTCAAAAGAATCCGCTTCTTTATGACATTTGGACAAAGCTACCTGACCCATATGAAATGCCTTGAAAATGTGGGTATGCTTTCAACCACTCCGGTCAATTTTGAAGGGCATGAAATCGTGCCGATTAAATTTTTAAAGGAACTGCTGCCGGACCCTGCAAGCCTTGGCCCACGTACACACGGAAAAACCAATATCGGCTGCATTTTCACCGGAAAGAAAGACGGCAAAGACAAAACCTACTATATTTATAATGTGTGCGACCATCAGGAATGTTACAAAGAAGTGGAAAGTCAGGCAATCAGCTTTACGACCGGCGTACCAGCCATGTGCGGCGCGTTAATGCTTCTGACAAAGAAATGGGATAAGCCGGGTGTCTACACCGTGGAAGAATTTGACCCGGACCCGTTCCTTGATGCACTCGACAAATACGGTCTGCCTCGCCGTGAAAACCACAACCCGGTACTGGTGGACTAGTGAGCCAAAAATCAACGCATATAACAGACCTTTTCGGCACATTACCGACACCGTCCTATATCATTGATGAGAATGTCCTGCGGCATAACGGAGAAATTCTTGCCTCCGTTGCCGCACACACAGGCTGTAAAATTCTGCTTGCACAAAAAGCATTCTCCAATTATGATTTTTACCCGCTGCTTTCCGGATACCTGTCGGGTACGGAAGCCAGCGGACTTTACGAGGCAAGGCTCGGTGCGGAAGAAATGCCGGATAAAGAAGTTCACGTATTCTGCGGAGCTTACCGCGATGATGAATTTGAGGAGCTTTTAACTTACGCGGACCATATTGTCTTTAACTCGCCGCATCAGTTTAAAAAATTTGCACAAAAAGCAAAAGCGGCAGGCAAAAGCATCGGCCTGCGCATTAATCCTGAATGTTCCACACAGGACGGACATGCGATCTATGACCCGTGTGCGCCCGGCAGCCGCCTTGGTACAACGCGCGCCGTATGGAACCGTGAAATGACAGGTGAATGGATTTCCCTGCTTGACGGTCTGCATTTTCATACGCTGTGTGAACAGGATTCCGATGATTTGGAAACAACACTCGCCGCCGTGGAACGCAGCTTCGGTGATATTCTGCCGCAGATGAAATGGCTGAATATGGGTGGCGGACACCACATCACCCGCAACGATTATGACATTACACGGCTTGAAAAATGTATCACCTATGCACAGGATCAATGGAATCTGTGTGTGTACCTTGAGCCGGGTGAAGCCGTTGCCTTAAATGCCGGTTATCTCATTACCCGCGTTTTAGACATTGTTGAAAACAATGGGACACACATTGCCATTCTGGATACCAGTGCCGCCTGCCATATGCCGGATGTGATTGAAATGCCGTATATGCCGCCACTTTATGGTGCCAAAGCGGTGACAGATAAACCTGCCACAAACGCAGATTCAACGCATCCTGATTTTGTATACCGGTTAGCCGGGCCTACCTGTCTTGCCGGAGATGTGATTGGCGATTATACGTTTGCCGCGCCTTTACATGAGGGCAGTCTGCTGGTGTTTCAGGATATGGCAATTTATTCTACCTGCAAAAATAATACATTTAACGGTATGCCGCTCCCGGATATTTACAAAATGCAGACAGACGGCGCTTTTGTAAAACTCACCGATTTTGGCTATTCGGATTTTAAAATGCGTCTTGGAAAATACCGGTAATATGCTTCCGGCATTGTTCCGTAAAAGGCGGTACCGCAAGGATATTTTTATCCTTACGGTACCGCCTTTTTTACGCAAGTCTTTTTTATGGCTTTTACCGGCTGTCTAAAAAGAACGCTTCATTTATTTTTTGTAACCAAATTCAGGAATGTTATTCCATCTGTTACGGAAATAATGTGCTACCATCTTAGGTTTTCTGTCTCTTGTGAATAAGCCCTTCTTATTCCCCTGGACTCTTAATAAACTCTGGCTTGTAGCAAAGTCTGCAAAGTTCCATGCCTGCTCACCTACTACATAATCAAATTCATCAAATACCCTGTTATTCATCTCGTAATACTCAACCTGATATTCCTCTGTATACATAACAGATGTCGTATCATGAAGTCCGCTGACTGTATCTGCACCATATTCCGTAAACATAACCGGCTTACCAAGCTTACCCCAGTCTGTAAGTTCCTTACGAAGTCCTTCTTCAGATACTTCAAGGTCAGGACCGCCAAAATACCAGCCATAATAACGGTTAAGACAGATCACATCACTTAACTTAGCGGAACAGTCATTATCAGCCGTCGTTCCCTGAACACTTACCAGTGTACAAGGACGCTTCTGTGGATCCAGTTCCCTTGCAAGGTCATATAATGGCTTAAAGTAATCATATGCTCCCTCATCCGATGAATCCGGTTCATTGGCAATACTCCACATTACAACACAAGCATGATTCTTATCTCTGGATATGAGGTCACGGATAACATCCTTATGATGTTCCTGTGTCTGCACCCCGTGTTCCTTATCAAATGTGCTGATTCTTTCACCGCCGAAGTTTGCACCGCCGCCAAACTTAAGATTAACACCTACTGCCGTTGTTTCATCAATCACTACAATGCCTTCTTCATCGCACTGTCTCATCATTTCTTCACTATATGGATAATGGCTCGTTCTGAAACTGTTCGCATGCTGCCACTTCATAATCGCTATATCCTTGGTATTCATAGGAAGATTTATTCCGCGTCCATTTGGGAATGTGTCCTCATGCTTTCCATATCCCTTGAAATAAAATGGCTTTTCATTAATAAGGAATCTGATTCCATCTACTCTTACGCTTCTTACTCCATAAGGAAGTGTATATACATCTTCCCCTGCCGTTACCTTAATCCGGTAAAGATACGCATTTAACGGCTGCCATAATCTTACCGTATCAAGTTTTATTTCCCCTGAAATGCCATCTGCTTCGGCAACCTTTTTGCCTTCTGCATCAAATACTTCTACTTTACATGCTGTATTATCTTTATCCGCCCCTTCAATATCTACCTCATAATGAAGTGTTGCTGATGGTACAGCTTTTCCAAAGTCAATATCTGATGTCACCGTAATATCGTGAATATATGTCTTCGGTGTTGTATAGATTTTAACCGGTCTTGTAATACCACAATAGTTAAAGAAGTCAAAATTAGGATTATTCTGAGGCTTTCCGGAATCACTCTGACCTACGCCTCCCATCAATCCACTCATCATATTTGCCTTGCCGCCTACAGGAAGTGTAGAATAATCAATAACATTATTTACGGCAATTGTAAGAAGATTATCTCCATCTTCTAATACATCATTTAATTCAACTTCAAATGGAAGAAATCCACCCTTATGCTCACAGATTAACTTGCCATTCAGATAAATCTTAGCAAAATGTGTTACGGCTGCACAACGAAGCACAATTCTCTGGCTCTTTACATATGCGGGAACCGAAATATTTCTTTGATAAAATACCCATCCATAATGATCTCTGAAATCAACGCCTTCTTTTAAATCGTTATATGAAGCAGGAACCGGCATTGTATCTGCATCCTTTAATGGAGCCTCATACCACTTTTCGTCAAACCCCTTGCCATTGTCTAACTTAAAATCCCATACTCCGCTTAAATCGCTTAATAATCTTGACTGTGTTAAAATTGGATATAACATAATTCATTCCTCCTGATATTTAAACTTATTAATAAATTTTATTCTTCAATATGTCCGGCAGTAAATGCCCGGAAATATTACTGCACCTTCGCTTCTCTTCTTTCCTTAAGAATCTTTGCATTTTCTTCCACTCTCTTCTTATTAAGAGGATATAAAAACTGTAATGCAAGGAAGAGAAGTATCATTCCTAATGCCGGCACAAGACAGGTTACATTGTAAATGCCGTCTACCACCTTAGGATCATGTGCCGTAGCTGCCGTATAACCTATGATTGAGAGCAGTACCCCTGATATTCCTGACGAACAGGCCTGTCCTAACTTTCTTGCAAATGAATATACTGAATATATGGTTCCATCCTGACGGACACCTGTTCTTACTTCTGAATCATCAATTACATCTGTAATCATAGCCCATATCACCATATTAAACATTGCGGTTCCTACTGATGATATCAGTACCAGTACAATCCATACCCATACATTATCTGTGTGAATAAAGAATAATATTAAAAATGCTGCTGCACTTATTATACTTCCAATCACTGATAATTCTTTCTTACCGACCTTTGCTGACAGCTTTACTATAAAAGTAGAAAGAACAAGTATAACAACCATTCCTGCCAGGTTTGCCAGCGACATCGCTGAAACATTACCAAAATAATTCGGATATATATAGTTATTCATGTTGCTAAGTGATAACTGTGCAAGCAGGAATAATAACGCACATACTATGATGCCAATTAATGCCTTGTTATGGGCGATTTCACTAATAAGCTCCTTAAATGAAAACTTCTGTGTATTCTGCTCAACCTTTACTCTCTCTGTTGTCATATGATAGCAGAGCATATAACAGATGACTGCTCCGATAGAACATACAAGCGCACCTATCATCATTTTCTCACCGGATAATACTTTATTACCTGCTGCATCTGTATAGTATACTGCAAGCGGTAATACGACGCCAATCACTGTCTGTGCAAGTGTTGCACCAATTGTTCTCCAGTTGGAAAGAGAAGCTCTGTCCGTTGGATTATCCGAAATTGCTGATGCCATTGAACCATAAGGAATATTAACGCCTGTATAACATATACTGCCCCAGAGCAGATATGTGAAAAACATCCAGAAAATCTTAAAGCCCATTGGCATTCCTTTAAAATATGTTGCATACATCAGAAATGATGCTAAAGCAACCGGACCACACATTCTTCGAATCCATGGAGCGAATTTACCCTTCTTCCCGGGTCTGCTTCTGTCTACAATCTGTCCCATCGTAACATCCGTGACCGCATCCACAAATCTGGCTGCCATCATCATCAGACCGACTATTGCTGCTGAAACACCCATGACATCCGTATAAAACTTAAGCAAAAACATTGTTGACAATATAAATGTAAAATCATTACCGAAGTCCCCGAACATGTAGCCCAGTCTGTCCTTCATCCCGAAAGGCTTTACCTTTCCGTTATTCTCTTTCATAATATCCTCCGTTTCCTGTACTCCTGTACACCTTATAATTTTTAAAGACCGTCCTTAAATATTTTGTTTTCTTTTCTATGGTTTAATCATAACGTGTTTTACAGATTCCGGTTATTACTAAATTTAGTATAATTAGTACAATTTTTGTTTGTGCAATTTTTATGGTAAAAATTATACTATAATGCATTAATATTCTACTAACATGTTAGATTTATATTATTGACATGTTAATGTTTATCCGTCAGCATAAAATTATACTTATTATCCGAATGTTTTTTATAATTTGGTTTTTACGTAAACTTCTGTTATAATATTTTTACACATATGGATCAAAATATACAAATAACTATCGGGGAGTAGCGAAAACAAATAGCCATGATTGCAGATGAGAAACCGCCTACGCGAATTTCTCATCGCATCTTCGCGACAAGTCGCTCAGAAATGGGGAGTAATATGAACTATAAAATATATTTAGATTATACAATGGATATATTATCCCATCTGAAAATTTCATGCCATATTATCGATTCACCATTTATCTGGAACGAACAGTATGATGGCGGTCTTCGAAAAACGATATGGAATGATGCTGCCCACCGCAGCCAGATGAATGATTTTAATCGTTTCGTCAGCACTTACAGTAAGGATAATACAATATTAATAATACACGACAGCTTTTGCTGCGAATATATTTATTTAAAATTACCGGATTCAGATAAAATATTTATCGCCGGACCTTTTTCGTTTGAAAAATTTACCAACCAGCGGATAACGGAGCTATGCACTTACAATTCCATCCCGGCCCGGTTCAATGAATTTATGCAGTTATACTATGCAGCCCTCCCTGTTTTTACAGATGAGCGCTGCATCGAAAGTATTATAAATACGCTGTGCAGCAAATTGTGGACACATTTTACAATTGAAAAAAAACGTGTTCTGACAAAAAATAATGAACAATATATGTATAATGACAAAACACCCGAACCGACACGACAATCTATAGAAATGCTGGAAATGCGGTATAAGGAAGAAACCCTGCTCATGGAATCTATTGCACACGGAGATTACAAATCCATTGAAAATATGAGGCATCTCAATGCTTCTGATATAAAGCCGCGCCTGACAGACACCATACGCGACAGAAAGAATTTTATGATTATTCTTAATACCATCTGCCGCAAAGCTGCCCAGTCTGCTTATGTACATCCCGTTCATCTGGATGAAATATCGCGTAAATTTGCAATTAAAATTGAGGCCTGCACTTCCATTGCCCAGCTCGAAGCCCTTGAAAACGATATTACACGACGATACTGCATGCTGGTGCAGTCTTATTCGCTGCGGACATACAGCAAACCCGTACAGAATATCATTAATTATATATCCTTTAACCTGACAGCAGATTTAAGCCTTACTGCAATTTCCACTGAATTTTCTTTAAACAGCAGCTATCTGTCGACACTGTTTAAAAAAGAAACCGGTACCACCCTGACAAATTACGTCAATGGCAAACGGATGGATCATGCTATTTATCTTCTTAATACTACCATGCTTCCCATTCAAGATATTGCTGTCCAGTGTGGAATAAATGATGTCAATTACTTTACGAAGCTGTTTAAAAAAACAAAAAATAAAACACCTACACAATACCGTGAATTGATACAAAAAAAGCATTGAAAACCCAGATATGGGTTTTCAATGCTTTTTTTACTCTTTCTCAAAATACTGTGGATAAATTCCCTTCAATTTGTCCAGTTCATTAAAAATTCTGCTGATATGTGCCTTTATAACTCTAAGATACATTCTTTTGTCCTTTTTTTTAATAGCTTCTATAAGCATCTCATGTTCATCGTTTGTTTTTGCACTGATAGAACTATTCAACTCTGCAAGATATCTGATTCTGTTATAATGGCTCATCTGTGTCTGAATGATATTTTTGGCAAGCAATTCTCCGGAACACTCATAAATCAACTCATGAAACGCATTATCAATCTCTATTCTTGGAATTTTTTCATTTTCTTCCGTGTAATGAATCAGTCTTTCATTCAGAATCGCCATTTTGTCAAGCAGCTCACTGTCCGCATTTTCAAAAACAGCATCAACCATGCCCATCTCAAGACTTTTTCTGACAAACCACTCCTGTGCAGAACGTCTGCAGTTAATACATGCCACATAGGTCCCGGACTGTGGAATAATCTTTAAAAGACCTTCTTTCTCAAGATTCACAATGGCTTCTCTTGCCGGTGTTCTTGACACATCATACCGCAGTGCAACTTTCTGGGCACTGATGGAATCTCCTGGCAACAGCCTGAAATTCATGATGTCATATTTCAGCTTTTCATAAGTTTCTTCATTTAATGATTTTTCCATCGCTTCGCAGCCTTTCCATCCATAAGAAACCGCCTGTTCTACATTACAGATATTTTTTAAGTGTTGCTCTTACTGCACCTTTTCCTGCAATTTCTTCAACAAACAGTTCTTCAATTTTATCACCGATTCCCGCTTCATATAAATTTATACCAAATATATTCGCATTTGACAATAAATTTTTAAGCTGGCCTGTATAGGACGATGGTTCTGCAAATCTTACACCATCAAGCTGTGCCTTTAATTCTTCTGCCATAGGGTCTGCTGACAATTCAAAGCTTTCTCCATTGTCATCAACGCCAAGAAGATACCGGCACCATCCGGCAATTGCAAGCGGTATTGCCGTAAGTGATTCTGCACTTCCCTCTTTTTCAACGTATGCTTTAATCGTTTCGCCATATCGTATGCCAACTTTTTGTGATGTATCCGTTGCAATTCTCTGCGGTGTATCCGGCATAAATGGATTCGGTATTCTTACATGAAGTACCTCATCTGCAAATTTTTCAGGCGAAATGATACCCGGATCCGTAACCACCGGCATCCCTTCAACCAATCCTATCCGTCTTACAAGCTCTGAAAGTTCCTTATCCTTCATTTCATCTGCAATAAGATTATATCCCAGAATGCATCCATATACTGCGAGTGCTGTATGCAGCGGATTCAGACAGGTCGTCACCTTCATCCGCTCCACTTTATTAACAGTATCCCTGTCTGTCATATACACACCTGCTTTTTCAAGCTGTGGTCTTCCATTTGGAAATCTGTCTTCAATAACCAGATATTGTGGTCCTTCCGCATTAACAAATGGCGCAATATAAGTCTTCTTAGACGTAATCACAGGCTTCATCTGTTCAACTCCTGCCTGCTCTAATGCTGCAGCCACTGAATCTGCCGGTCTTGGTGTTATTTTATCTATCATGGACCATGGAAATGATATTACATTTTCATCATTGACATAGTCCGCAAAATCCTGTCCTACATAGCCCTTTTTCTGCCACTCGCGGACCATTTCCGTTATTGAATTTCTCAGCTTTTCTCCATTATGTGAACAGTTATCCATAGAAACGACCGCAAGCGGTGCTTTACATGTATTAAATCTTTCAAATAAAAGTGCTGCCACAACTGCCATTGCCGATACCGCCTTATCCGGTCCATTATCTATATCACTCTGGATAAATGGGAAAAATGCACCCTTTGCATCACGCAGGGCATATCCCTTCTCTGTAATTGTAAATGAGATCATCTCAAGCTGCGGATTTGCAAAAATCTCCTTTAATCTTGACCAGGCTTGCCTTGATGCCGACTGTGCCTTCACCGCTTCCGTAAGAGAACCGAGTACCCTCTTGTCTGTACTTCCGTCTTCTTTTAGTGTAACCGCCATAACAAGATTGTCAAACGGCTCATAAATCTTATCCACAACATCAAAATCAAAGGTCTCCACGCATGTAATCCCTTTATCTGACACCCCCTGCTCAATTAACGAATCAGCAATTCCGCCTATAAAAATTCTAAAGATATTGCCAATACCAAAATGAACCCATACCGGTGATGCCTTTGTATTCTCTGCTACCTTTCTGACATCATATGCCGGCAGTTTTATACCTGCCTCTTCCCATGCTGTTTTATCTTTAATTCCATCTATTGAAAGTTTCATATTCATCCTCATTTCTGAGCAGCCTGTTACGAAAATGCAATGAGATATCCGCAAAGATAATTTCCCATCTGCCATTATAGCCGGTTGTTTTTGCTCAGAAACAACCGGCTGTGTAATATCTGCGTTACAACATACCGTATAAGCAAATTACTGTCCTGACTTGTCTACGGCTTCCCATAAGCCATTCAGATAAGTTGCTCCCAATGCCCTGTCATACAGACCATATCCCGGCATTGCAACTTCATCCCATATCATTCTGCCATGATCCGGTCTTATTGCCCCATCAAATCCGGTATCATATAAAGTCTTAATAATCTTATACATATCCATTGAGCCATCTGATGATAAATGTGCAGCCTCTTCAAAATCCCTCGGTGAATTATATTTAAGATTCCTTACATGGGCAAACGGAATTCTGCCTCTGCATGCCTTAATAATCTCACAAATATCATTATTCTGGTTTGAACCAAATGAACCTGTACAAAGAGTAATTCCATTATACGGCTTATCAACTGCATCAAGAAGACGGGTAACTGAATCCTTTCCTGTCATAATTCTTGGGAGGCCAAAAATCGGCCATGCCGGATCATCCGGATGAATTCCCATTTTAATATCATACTTTTCACATACCGGTCCGATTGCTTCCAGAAAATATACAAGATTATCAAACAACTTTTCTGCATCAACATCCCGGTACATTTCAAAAAGCTCTTTTAATCTGTCTAATCTCTCCGGTTCCCATCCCGGCATTACAAAGCCATTGGACATTTTTTCAACGGATTCCCTCATATGTTCCGGATCAATCATATCTACGGTGTCCTGATTATATGCCAATACCGTCGAGCCGTCCGGCCGTACCCTTGCAAGCTCTGTCCGCGTCCAGTCAAATACAGGCATAAAATTATAACATACCATATGAATATCCGCTTCGCCCAGTGCCTGCAGCGTTTTAATATAATTATCAATATGCTCATCTCTTTTTGCAGTTCCAATCTTAATGTCATCTGACACATTCACAGATTCAATCCCTGCAATTCCAAGTCCTGCATCGTTGACAATCTTTTTAAGCTCTGCGATTTCCTTTGGCAGCCATAGTTCCCCTGCCTGCTTTCCAAAAAGCGTCGTAATGACATTCTTTACTCCCGGAATCTGTCTGATCTGCTTAAGGGTAACACTGTCATATCCCGGTCCGTACCACCTTAACGTCATCTCCATTATAAAATACCTCCTTAAATATAAAATACATGTCTTATTTCTTTGTTATCATCATACTAACATGTCAGTGCTAACATGTCAATGTATTTTTTTATACAAGAAGGTTATTTATTAAAATTGTTTTATCGCAGCTTCATTGTCCCTGCCCTGCTTATTGCTCCCACACTGTATAAAGAACCAAACGCACACACGCCGGTATTTTTCTTTTGACTCATCCTATATGCCAACTGAACTGCTTCCTCTATGGTATCCATTACAGATACTGCTCCTGTATAACCGCATTTTCTGACTGCATCTGCGCACTCATCCGCACTCATGGCACGCGGGCTGTCCGGTGCAATCGTGATAAAAGCGGCTGCGTATGGAAGCATTGTCCTAAGCATCTGACAGGAATCCTTGTCGCGCAGGATTCCTGTTATAAAAATAAACTTTTCGCCTGCAAAGTAGTTTTCTAAATTTGAGCGCAGCGCATTGATTCCATCCGGGTTATGCGCACCATCAACAATAAACAGCGGTGCTTCTGACAAAATTTCAAACCGCCCCTGCCAGTAAACGTTTTTCATTCCGTCATAAACTGCATTTACCGGTATCCGATATCCCTTCCGGATCAGACAGTCCATTATTTCCAGTACAACCGCAGCATTTTCACACTGATAATCTCCCAATAAAGAAAGTCTTATGCCTGCATACTGTTTATACCCAAAGGTCTGTCCATGTATGCTTCTGTCCGTAATTTTAATATTTTGTACATCCGTGCTTTTAAAACCGGCTTTCTTTTCCTGACATCTTTTTATCAGTACATTCATGACGGTTTCACTCTGTCCGGCTATTACGACCGTTCCGTTTTCTTTAATAATCCCTGCTTTTTTCTGCGCAATTTCTTCCAGTGTTGTCCCCAGAAATCCCATATGGTCATAATCAATATTGACAATTGCTGCAACCTCCGGAACTTCAATTACATTGGTTGCATCATCACAACCGCCCATGCCGACTTCCAGCACCACAAAATCACACCTGTTTTCATTAAAATATAAAAAAGCGAGTGCCACAGCCTTTTCAAATTCAGACGGAACATCTGTCATCTTTGCGCATGCATTTCTTACCAACTCTGCATATCTTACAAATTCTTCTTCGGAAATCATTTCTCCGTTTATCCTGAACTGTTCCCGGTACACAGATATCACCGGCGATGTAAAAAGCCCTGTCTTATATCCTGCCGCTTTAAGAATTTCTGCTGTCATGGCACACACAGAACCTTTTCCATTAGTTCCCGCAACATGGATAAATTTAAGCTTTTTCTGCGGACAGCCCAGTCTTTCCAGTAATTCTTCTATTCTGCCAAGACCAAGCCTTATGACTCCGTTATGTGATTCCTTTATAAAATGCTCTGCTTCTGTATATATCATACTTTTCCTCTTGATTTTAAATTTATGATAATGAACCATCCAGTCTGCTTAACAGCTGTCCTACCGTGCAGCCTAAAACCGGATGTCTGTGATACGGCGCAATCTGTGCCATCGGAATTAATACAAAACCGCGGTTCTGCATATCTATATGCGGCACGGTCAGCGCAGGGGTATCTATGATACAGTCATCGTAAAACAAAATGTCCAGATCCAATGTCCTCGGTCCCCAGTGTATGGTCCGTTCACGCCCCGCTTCTGCCTCAATTCTGTTAAGAAGCGCCAGCAGTTCTTCCGGATACAGCAGTGTTTTAATCTCTAATGCCCCATTTAAAAAGACATCCTGTTCAACACCGCCGTAAGGCTCTGTCGTAATATAATCGGATACCTTTACGACCTTACAATACGAATGGTTTTTTAGTTTTTCTACAGCTTCGTCAAGATATGCTTTTTTATCGCCCATGTTCGACCCGGTTGCAATATATGCCCTGTGCCATCCTCTTGATATTTCAACACTGACACTGTCTACGGGAATCGCAACAGGTGCCCACGGTTTTTCTATTTTCACATCTACTTTTTCCGCCAAATCATACCGCAGCAGTAATTCCTGTGCAAGTTTCTCGGCAACGGTTTCAATCAGTTTAAATGTATTATTCTGAAAGAACTTTAAAATATCCCGGCTTACATCCCCATAATTTACGGAACACGCCAGATCATCCGTCAATCCCGCTTTCCGGGTATCGGTATACACCACGACAGAAACCAGAAATTTCTGTCCTAACATATTCTCGGCTTCAAAAACACCATGGTTTCCAAACACAACTAATTTATCAATTGAAATTTTATCCACGTTAATCCTCATTTCTAAACAGCTTGTTGTAAAGCGGCGATTTCTCATCTGCCATCTTTGTTATTATTTTGACAGGATTGCCTCTGTCATCTTAATAATTCTGTAATTTTCTTTTACATCGTGAACTCTTACAAAGGAACAGCCTTTCATGACACCGATAACCGTTGTCGCCAGTGTTCCCTCCACCCGCTCGTCCGCCGGTAAATCAAGTGTCAGTCCAATCACGGATTTTCTGGACGTTCCAAGTAATACCGGATAATTGAGCTGCTTCATGATTTCAAGATGATTGATAATCTCAAGATTCATTTCATACGTTTTGCCAAATCCCACGCCGGGGTCCAGCATAATCTTATCATCGGGTACATTGGCTTTCTTTGCAATTGCAATGCACTCCTGCATATCCCGGATAAAATCTTTTTGAAAATCATCATATACGGCTTCATTCCTGTTATGCATAAGGCAGCATGCCGCATTATATTTTGCTGTATATGCTGCGACTTCCGGGTCATGCTTAAAGCCCCAGATATCATTTACAAGGTCCGCTCCCGCCTGCAATGCCGCAAGTGTGACCTTCCCCTTATAGGTATCAATTGAAACCGGAATATCAAAATGCTTTTTCACCGCCTCAATCACCGGCGTTACCCTTGCAATTTCTTCTTCTTCAGAAATCACTACATGTCCCGGCCTGGTGGATTCCCCTCCGATATCAATGACGTCCGCTCCATCCCGTATCATTTCCTCTGTATGCTTTAATGCTGCATCCAGCGTATTAAATTTACCGCCATCCGAAAAAGAATCCGGTGTTACATTCAAAATTCCCATTATATAACAGTGGCTGCTTAAATCAAACTCTTTATTACCTATTTTCATACAATCTCCATTCCTTATCTGCTGCTGCCTGCAGCTTATTAATAATCAATTTCCAGATTCATCTTCTGTCTGTCCCAGTTACATTCCGCCTGCGCCGCGCACGCAAAACAGTTTCTTGATTTCTTATCCGCCCAGTATAACATTTCGTATAAAGGCGTGTCCGCGCCGGTGTCTTTTATCCGGTGATGTAGAATAAAGTCCTTTATCAGGCTGATTTCTTCTTTTGCAAAACCGCAGTCCGGCAGGATTCTGTCACACAGGGCCGCTCCCGCCATTTCATGTGGAATCCCTTTTTCTATCTGATCTATTCTTCCGATATCATGCATAAATGCCGCTGCATATATGACCTCTTTTGATATGGACAGTTCCTGTTCCACCGAATAAATATACATCAGTCTTGCTACATCCAGAAAATGCTCCAGCGTATGATTACAAAATTCCCGGTGTTCCTCAGCCTTTTGCAGCGCATTATATTTTTTCTGATATAAAGGATGTCTATATATTAGATTTACACGTTTCATGTCTTCACCAATCCTTCTAATATCAGCCGGACACCCGCTTTTATTTTTTCACTCTCCATCTTTTCCTCTTTTTTTATGTAAACAAAAAAGCATTCATACCCGTTCTCAGGAAATGAATGCTTTATATTTTCTGACAGCGGATGCGAAGGCACATCGCAAATCCGCTTTACAGGGATTTTTCGTCCAATGGCAACTTCCCGTCCATTGACACTTTACGCATGACTTCTACTCTGTTCACATCTATTTGTTTTTGCATCTTTTACTATATCTGTTATACTGCCAATTGTCAATCCTGTTTTTAACAGGGCGTTATACATTGTAATTTGCAGTTTTATTAAAATCCGGCTGGTTTTTCAGCCGGCCATGATTTTCTGAGTGCCGCATAGGAAATTAGAAAGTTGGCAAACCAGCCGGCCGGTACAGCAAGCCATACATATGCAATGCCAAAACGCGGAGCACATATAAGGGCAACCAACAGACGGATTGCAAGATTTACCATATTAGCAATGAGGAATGGCCGCATGATTCCAAGTCCACGAAGAACCCCGTCTGTTGCCATCTTGATACCCATAAAGATGAAAAAATAGCCAAGCCATTTCATATAATCCCCGGACACCTGATATGCTAAATCGGTTCCATCCTTACCCAGGAATAACGAAGAAATCTGAGTATGTAATGTTTCAATCACTATAAAGGCAAGAACTGCAAAACATATATCTAATACAATTGCAGCATGGTATCCTTTTTTGATACGCTGGTTCTGTTTTGCACCCAGATTCTGGGAAACATATGGTGAAACGGCATTTCCAATGGATACAAAAATCAGGGAAAAAACATTTTCTACTCTCATTGTTGCCGAATAACCTGCAAGCGCCTGTGTACCGAATGGATTTACAACCGCCTGTACTATCATCATGCCAATAGATACTGTAGACTGCTGCAAAACAGATGGTACAGCAATTTGAAGCATTGAATATAACTCCTGCCTGTCAAACCGTTTAAAGCTGCTTTTATACCGGCGCATCCGGCAAAAGAAAATCAGAAGTGAAAAAACAGCAGAAATCCCCTGTGCAATCAGCGTTGCAAGCGCTGCACCAAACACGCCAAGCCTTAAGCCTGCTACCATCCAAAAATCCATAAAAATATTCAGAATAGAAGAAAATATCAGAAGTCCCAGCGGAATCTTTGACTCACCGATTGAGGTGAACATCGTTGAAAGGATATTATACATAAACAAAAACGGAAATCCTACAAAATAAACACGCAGGTATAATACTGCTTCATCCAGTATATCAGCAGGTGTCTGTAATGCATTCATCATTATATTAGAAAATCCAAAACCAAATACACCCAGAAGTATGCTTAGAATCAGAAAACTAATCAATGATGTTGATACGATTGTTTTCATTTTACTATAATCCCTGGCACCAAAGTAGCGGCTCACAAGCACCCCTGCACCTACACCGGCACCAAGTGCCACACAAATGAATACATTCGTAAGCGCAGCACAGGCTCCAACTGCCGCAAGTGCAGAAGAACCGACAAACTGACCCACAATAATTGAATCAGCCATATTATATATCTGTTGGAAAAAGCTTCCCAGAATCATAGGCATTGCAAAAACAGTCAATGCTTTAAGAGGTGCATCTGTAATTAAATATTCATCCTTTGACATTATTCTATTCCTCCATAAATCCACAGCTTTTAGCCGGAAGTACAAGCATAGCATCCATATACCCCCACCGGAAGCGATGCCGCAGCATACATGGGAGTTAAACAAATGTCAATAATCTTGTGGTTTATTCTCTGCCAGTCTCATAACTTCCTTCCATGCCGGTGAGAACAGGTAATAACCTATCATTGCAAACATTCCAAAACTGAAAGATATTGGAAAACACAGCATTACCCATGTTCCATCAAAATATCTGTTAATAATATATGCACTTGGAATTCTGACTGCCCAAAGCATGAGAATATTAACAATGGTCGTATAACGCACCCTTCCTGTTCCATTTACAATAGATATTATACAATTAAAAATAGCATAGAACCACTGGGAAAGCAACATGACAACAACATGTCTGCTCGCATACATCAGCACCATTTCATCTGATGAAAAGAAACGTATCAACGGTTTATGTATCATAATGAAAAATAAGCCACAGCCAAGGGTAATAAGTCCGGAACATATTGGAATTTTCCAGTGTCCCTCCTTAATTCTATCATATTTTTTTGCACCGTAATTCTGCCCTGAAAATGTAGTGGCTGCCGAAGACAAGCCGGTAATTGCTATATTGGAGCAGCCCGTAATTCTTCCTGCTACTGCACCCCCTGCCATAAATACGGCGCCCTGGGAGTTATTAAAAGTCTGTAATGCAACATGCCCTAATGAATACAGCGAATTATTAAGTCCGACAGGCAGACCAATTGCCAGGATATCCTTCATCATTTTTCCTGAAAATCTTCGTGGCAGGAATGTAAACTGAATCTCCGGAAACATCTTTCTTATATAAGCAATACTTACAAGCCATGAAATAAACATCGCTATACTTGTAGCAAGTGCTGCACCTGCCACATCCATGCCAAATCCTGCAACAAATACTAAATCAAACACTATATTGGAAATACAGGATACAACCAGAAACCATAATGAAGCCTTGCTATCCCCAAGTCCTCTTAATATTCCGGCATTCATGTTATAGCCCAGATTTCCAAGCGTACCTAAGAATACTAATCTCGTATAGATTAGTGCAGCATCCCATACATCCTGCGGAACTTTCATAAATTCAAGAATATACGGTGCTGCAAACCACCCCAGAATTCCAACCGGAATTCCTATAATATAGATAAATGTTATTGAGGTTCCACATATTGAAACAACCTTATCGGATTCCTTTGCTCCGGCATATTGTGATATAAGAATAGACACACCGGTTCCTATTCCCAAGAAAACACATAATAATACTTCAACCGGCTGCGAACTCGTTCCGACCGCCGCCAGCGATGTATCACCACAATATTGACCTATTACAAGTGCATCGACTGTTGTATATAACTGCTGCAAAACATTTCCAATAATAATTGGTATCGCAAACAGTATAATGTTTTTCATAATATGACCTATCGTCATATCAATCTGTCCTTTTCGTGAAACTGCCATCATTTACTCCTTATTATAAAATAATCCATTCATTTCTGCTACTTATAATAATACTGTAATTTAATGCCATTTTCTAGCGATTTATGGCATGAACTACAGAAAAAGTATCCATATTTTATTTTATGATATCAGGAGCAGACGGTTTGAATCTGCATAAGCTATGTGCTTGTAGCGCGCAAAAAATGCAGCAATGATTTTAAATTCATTGCTGCATTCTTTTCAACTGTTCCCTGCGGGAATCGAACCCACAACTAGCGCTTAGGAGGCGCTCGTTATATCCATTTAACTAAGAGAACAAATAAGGACAGTCTGAAGATTTCAGACTGTCCTTATTCTATCACAATTAGCTAAAACGGTCAATTGCTTTCTCGTTATGCCTACTGTAACTTGAACTTGTTGATTGCTTCTTTTAATGCAACTGCGATTTCATCAAGCTCTACTGTGCACTGATTTAAATTGTGCATTGTTGCATTAACTTCTTCTGCGGAAGCAGTTACTTCTTCGGATGCAGCTGCTGTTTCTGTAGAAATAGAAGCGACATCTTCCATTCTGTCAATTACATTTCCTCTGCTGTTATCCATCTGCTCATTTAACTTGGCAATGTTGTCAAGACCTTCCGTTAAAGCGTTGATAGAGGTTGAAATTGTATTAAACAGATCCTTTGTATCCTGAATAGACTGGTTCTGTTCAGTGATAATCTGGTTCGTTTCATCAAGTGTCTTTTCTACCAGTGCAGACTTATCTGTAATCTCGGCAACAATCTGCTTGATTTCATCGGTTGACTGCTGTGACTGTTCTGCAAGCTTTCTGATTTCATCTGCTACAACTGCGAAACCTCTGCCGCTCTCACCTGCTCTTGCCGCTTCAATACTTGCATTCAGTGATAACAGATTCGTCTGTTCTGTAATTTCTGTAATGGCATTGGAAATGAAGTTAATCTTTTCAATACTCTGAATCATTTCATCTACAACGGACTGGGAAATCTTTGAATTTTCAATAGACTGCTCGCCCTTGCCGATTAAATCTTCTACAATCGTGATACCCTTGTTACTCATCTGCTGGGTTTCAATCGACATATCGTTAATATCACTGACATATGCCTTTGTTTCGTGTAATCTCTCTGCGAGATTTTCAACTTCCTTCGTCGCATTGTTCGTGCTTTCCGCCTGCCCCTGTGCCCCGATGGATACACTCTGGATTGCTTCAGAAACCTGATTTGTTGTTTCGGTTGTTGTCTTGGAAATCTCAGAAATATTATCTGATGCCTTGATAATAACCTGTGAACGTTCTTCCACATCCTTAATCAGTATGGATACATTATCAACCATTTCATTAAAGTTACCTTCAAGTTCACCAAACTCATTCTTCTTCTTAATTGGAATTCTCTGTGTTAAATCACCGTCTGCAACAGCCTGCATAACACTGTTAATCTTCTTGATTTCCTTTGTAAACATCATTGTTACAAATAATGCAATGACAATACCGATGATAAATGAAATAATACCGGATGAAATCGTTGCATTAACAATCTTATTCACAACGCTTGCTGTTTCATTGGAACTGATAAAACCAACCAGTGTCCAGTCTGTAATTTCATCTCTGGCTACTACAACGTGTACTGTCTTTCCGTTAATCTTTTCATCAAAATCCTGAACATTGTAAATTTCTTCCGGCGACTCTGCGTTTAACTTACTCCAGAAATTGTAGCTGCTTACACTGTCTGAAGAATATGTATTCTTATCGTTATTTACAATAATCTTACCATCTTTGTTTACAAGAACCACATAACCTGTATTTAACAGACCGATGCTCTGTACATAATTGGTCATTTCTTCAAAATTAATATCCATGGCAACTGCACCATAGTTGCTGTTATCTGAATACTTGATTTCCTGTGAAACGGTAATGACAGTATTTCCCTGTGAATCTGTATAAGGATCTGTAAACTGTGCATATACGCTGTTTCTTGCAGGTGAACCGATTGTAGACTTATACCAGTCTTTTGCTGTATTATTCACACCGTCCTGGATAGACTTTTTGTTACCCAGCTTATTCTTTGTATTATCCCACTCTGTCCAGCCTGTGATCAGGTGTCCCGTAACAGTTGAAAAATACGCTCTTTCTGCACCGTTTGTAACTTTAACGGAAGCAATTAATGCATCCTGTACTGTTGTTACATTCGTATCATAATCGCCCCTGTCTTCCAGATGCTTTACGGCATCATTTCTTGTTAAAAGGTCTATTGGCTGACTGATATTTTTCAGATAATTAGTAAATCCCATCTTGGTTTCCTGTAATGTCTGTACACTTGTCAGCTTCAAATTTTCTGTCTGGGCTGATTTTGTTGTTTCTATTGCCCTGAATGCAAGTATCAATGTTGGAATCAAAATTGCCAGTACAAAAAATCCGACAAGCTGCACTCCGATTCCACGAAGTTTCTTACTCATAATTTCATCTCCTATTAATATTCTTAAACTCTTATAGTTATTCACTGTTTCATATTAACACAATCTCCTATAAATTGCCATTTATTTTGCAAAATTAATATTTTATTAACATTTTATTAAAATTGCACTCTGCCCTGAAGCCATACCTGTCCCTTAAAACGCCGTCCGACTGCCGGTTCCCCCAGCAGATCCGCTTCGTTAATCGCCATGCGGAACACCATATTGTTACATTCCAGTGTCATCTGGTAGACTTTCTCATCTGTATAAGTATTTCTTACCTCCGACAACTCCAGAATTTCCCCCATCACAGAATACTGGTCACATTCGACACCGCACGGCATAAATGTTGAATCTACGATGGAAAACACATCTTCATGGATAATACGGTGTGAGATTTCCGTATAAGTATCAATATCTTCAAGGGTCAGGCTCTCCATTGCCTGTTCATCACCCCTTTTAGCTGCCGCAATACGCCGTCTTCTGCTTTCCTCCGCTTCTTTATCCTTTTCCTGCTTTTTGCGGATTGGAAGCAGTATCATCCCGCCAATGGATAATGCCGTCATGACTGCCCGTTTACCCGGAACCGGATTTTTTACGGAAGCACCTCTTGTGTCCAGCAGTTCCGGAAGCTTCTGATTCCCTGCTGCTTTAACCAGATAATCCAGATAATCCATAATATTCTGTAAATAAAAAATCAGCGTAACCCCTGTCTTTGCCTCATCACAGACTGCTGCAAACGACTCCTTATCCAGATGCCGCTCTATCGTAATCTCATCATTCTGCGTTCCCACGCTTCCCATTAAAAATGGAAAATGATATTCATAGACAAACCGGTTTTCCTCATATCTTCCATAAATATAAACGCCCATGGATTCGCCTGCTGCTACCACCATTGAACCCCTGTTTAATTTTTGATTTTTCAGCACCAGCCCCTCATCAATGCACTCTTTTATCCCCTCTTGTATAAATTCTGCCTCAGCTTTGGAATCCATCCTTGAAAATCCAAGCGCTCTCATATATAAATTCATATATTATTTTTGAATAAACTCCTCTGCTTATAATGTATCGACAATAAATACCGTCAGATACTTTAACAAATCTTTTTCCACTTCTTCTTTATAATCTGTTCCATCTGCATATCGCAGCATACGGATTACCGGACGGTCTGTAACCTCCCGGTTCTGGCGTACAACCACACCGATTTCTCCTTCATTCGTCATGACATTCATGCCAACCGGATACACTGCTACCGATTCAAGCAGCTTATTCGCAATGGTCGCATCATATTCCATGCCCGTATGCACCTTGATATACTCGATGGCTTCATAAATCTTCATCTTCCGGTTACCGATTCCACTCACCAGGCTGTCAAAATCATCACAAACGGATACTAAGCGCACTTCTGCCTTTAACTTGCCATTTCTCTGCTGGAACGGAAAGCCTGTTCCCTTTACGTTTTCATGGTGAAGAAGAATAATCTCTTTTGCCGTATCGGACAGCCATTCTTCTTTTTCTACAGAGCTGTATCCATAGATGGTATGCTTTTTATATTCCAGTAAATCCCTGTAATTCATATCTTCAATACTAATATTCTCATACGGTACGCGGATATACTTTAAACCAATATCATGCAGAATCGCCCCAAGCGCCACATTATGTACCTGACGCTCTGTCATCTTCAGCTTCAATGCCAGAATGGTTGATAATGAACACACATTAATACAGTGTGTATACATATCTGTACTGACATTGCGGATTTCCGTCACATTGGTCAGGACATCATGGTCTGAAAGTACAGAATCAATAATATTTTCTGCCGCCTCTCCAATCTTTTTTAAATCCGAATTATGTTTATAAATATGTCTGTCAAGAATCCCCGCGACAATTTCCCTTGAACGGTCTGTCGTTTCATCCAGCCTGTATATTTTCTTTTGCTGCGGCTCTTTTTCTTCTTTCCGTTCTTTTACAATCTGTCCGCTGCCGGTCTGTTCTTTTACATATACATAGCCGATCCGCTGGTCCGTCAGCTTTTGAATATATTCTTCCTTTAACTCTGTATCGGACTGTACAAGAACCGTATCAGATGCTGACATCACAGGGACTGCCAGTATTTCATCACCTTTTAAATCTTTTACATCCACACGTATCATAATAACTCCAATCCGTTACTCCAATAACTTCTGCATATAAATTTATTCCTGTATACAGCTTTTATTTTTTATCCAATCCTTTTTATTAAAGATATCATAAATTTATATTTTTTACAAGACAAAGCGGACGCCTAACTCTCATTTAGCGCCCGCTTTTTTTCATTTTTTTAATTATTTATGCAATCAGATGTTGCGGTCAAAATTCCCCGCCTATGATATCTGCAACTATTCTTCTGTATCGTTTTTTTTCTTTTTAAAAAGTACAAAACCAATCACTGCCATGCTGGCAATCAGAATAATCACGATGCCGACCACCTTGCCAGATGAAACAGAATCACCTGTCTGAACCTGTGTTTCCTCTGCTGCATTGTCTGCCGCTGTTGTTTTTTCCGTACTCTCCGTATTCTGGATTGTCGGATTTTCCGGCTGTTCCGGTGTTGTCGGCTGTTCCGGTGTTGTCGGCTGTTCCGGTGTTGTCGGCTGTTCCGGTGTCATCGGCTGTTCCGGTATTGTCGGCTGTTCCGGTGTTGTCGGCTGTTCCGGTGTTGTCGGCTGTTCCGGTGTTGTCGGCTGTTCCGGTGTCGTCGGCTGTTCCGGTGTCGTCGGCTGTTCCGGTATTGTCGGCTGCTCCGGTGTCACGGCTGTATCTTTATACACAACTGCGTAAGTTGAGAACTGACCGGTTGTAAATGTAATGGTCATATCATCCTGATTGAATTCAGAAGATAAAACAACTGCATCCTTTCCATGAACTCTTACAATATCATACGTTCTCTTCTTTGATGTATCCGTATTGCGAAGGCTCTCAGGAACTGTAATCTTCATTGTCAGCGCCTCATTTGTATCTGTAACAACACGGGTACTTTCTCCAACTTCCGCTTTTAATACAATATCAAGATACATTCCGGCACTCTGTCCGTCTGATAACTTCTTTGCTATCAGTTCCTTCTCTGTATCTGAAACGGTTGCGGTAATATCTGCTATATGAAGAGATATCGCTGTCTTTGCACCATTGGCCGCAGACTTTTGTTCTTCCTGTGTCAGAACCTTCTTTACAATGTCATCGGTTGTTCCCTCAACTGCAACTGCCGGTGTATTTTCACCTGCAACAACATCAATGCTTACATCAGTTTTACCGTTGTTGTCATCGCCCTTGTTGTCGTCAAGTTTCGGAATAACTTCGGTTTTTGTTTCACCGCAGACCGTACAGGTATAAGTCTTTACGCCCTCGGCTTCTGTCGTTGCTTCTGTTGTAACCTTACCTTCATCCCATACATGTCCTGTTGCCGGAATTTCTTCTTCCTTTGTGTCTCCGCAGACTGTACAAGTGTAAACTTTTACACCTGTTTCGGTACAGGTTGCTTCTTTTTCGATTGCTCCGTCATTCCATGTATGCTCTGTGTGTTCTTTATGTACATCATTGTAAGCTGTCTTTTCCCACTGCAGTGTTGTCATCGTCAGCTTTCCGGCACCTGTGTAAGGCTGTACCTGTGTTTCAAGGTCTGATGCCGCGTACAGGGTGTAGCCGCTGTATGGAAGACTTTCTATAAATTCTCCTCTGTCCTGAACTAATGCCGTTTCGCCTTCTTTATTCGTGTTCAAGGTTATCTTTAATTCTTGTTCTTTGCCATCCAGCAGATACATCGTGTTAAATGCATTAATATAGCCGGCCTCACTGTCACCGTTACCACTGATTAATGCGTTAGTCATGCCGGACATATAGCAGTTTTCAAGAAGCATGTGCGCACCGCAGTTCGAAGAAGCGCCGTTGCTTACAATCTTCTGTGAAAATGCCGAACCGACTGTATTCTGGATATCCAGACGCATATTTCTTAAATCCTGTGCATCCATAATACAATTATAAACGTGTGCCGTACCAAAACGCAGTCTTGGCATTCTGTCCATTGAATCCTTGTAGTAATTGTTTGCCAGTGTTACGGTAATGTTTTTAGCTGACGTATCTGTATCGGACTGTCCGAGCAGATGTGTCTTTTTCTGTCCATATGCATAGTTATAAATCTGCTGATCTGTCATGCCCGCATCCAGTAAATGTTTATAATACGGATAGTTGTCCGGATTTTCCTTCATGGCATTCATCATCGTATCAAAAAATACGCTGTCTTCACTCGCCGGTAAAAATTCACACCATGAAATGGTTACGTTGCTGCTGTCTACCGGTGTCTTAACATCAATCACACCGTCATATGCTTTATAGAACGTACAATGGTCAATCCAGATATTGGAACTTCCCTTTTCAATTGTCATGTAGTCCCAGTCATTACGGTCATATGCGCCTTCGGTTGCATCATCCCACTCCCAGATTTCATCAAATTCGATGTTTCTGATAATGATGTTGCTTGAACCTGTAATATCAATGCAGGTATGTGTAATCTTTGCACCGTTCTTTGAGTAAATCGTCAAGTTACTCATATCCTGTAACTTTAACATGGATACACCTGTCTGTATCAGTGTCGGGTGTGTCAGCGGTGCAAGCTTATGTGCCGTAATAAATGCTTTGTAATTCTCAAAGCCCTCAACCTCGTTCGTTCCCAGTGCAATATCACTTGTCAGTTCGAGCACGGACGGTCTACCGCTTGCTTTTATACTCTGGATAGCCTGTAAAAATTCTTCGGCTGAACCTGCGGTGTAATAATCCTTAGAAGATTCCATTAATAATCCGCCGCCGGTTGTCTTTCCGCTCTGTGCGTATCCTTCGAGTACATATTTATCCAGTCCGGTATCATCACCTTCCATGCCGGAATAGGTATCGGATACGTATTCTTTCTCAACAAATTTGTTCTCAATACCAGTATTTACGGTTCCCACATATCTTCCGCCAATCATCGCTACGATTGTATATGGATCCCAGCCTAAATAACCGGTGGTTGTCATTTCTTCCGCCTTTGCGGATGAAATCTGTCTTCTGTTAACATTAATTGCATAACCCGGTCCAAAGCTTCCAAATTCAAAGAATCTTGCGCCTGCTGCCGGATTTCCGCTCATATCCGAATACGGATTTGCAGTATTGGCACGGAGAATTTTACCCATGTAACAGTCAATCCATGTAATATAGGCATCTGCTCCCCACGGTCTTGCAAGGTAATATCTGCTGCCTGAACAGCCCGTTTCCGAAAGCACACGACACTTGTAAAATGTCAGTCCGTATGCCGCATCAGCTCCTGTCTTTGGAGCACATACATAGCCGGAATTTTTAGCTGCGCTATAACGGAATACCAGCTTACAGTCATTAAAGAATGCCCTTGGCTCATTTCCGTAAATAAAGTCTACATTTCCTGCAATATAACACTTGTAATAATACTGTGTTCCTGCATTAGCACAAAGTGTATCCTGATATCCTAAAATTCTTACATTAACATACAAAGTATTTTCTGCATCATTTCTTAATGCATCGCAGGATTCATTGGAAAGCGAACCGTCACCAAGGTATTTATATGTATTTTCAATGGTCAGGTTTTCTGCTGAAAATCCGGTTGCCGCCTTTCCGATGCTGACTGCACAGCGCTGGCTCATGTCACCGCCGACCCATTCTTTGGTATCATAATAAATTCTTGTCTTTTCACTGTCTTCACCAATGAGTGTAATATACGGTGATGTCACTGAAAGATGTTCTTCGTAATCGCCTTCTTTAACAAAAATCACAACGCGCCGTTCATTGGACGCTGCTACAGAATTGACTGCTGCCTGTACGGTCTTGTAGGTTGCAATTCCATTTACCTCTTCGCCGTCTGTTCCATCATAAGCAGCATCAACCACTTTCTGATAATTCGTCAGATACACAAAATTAAAGGTTTCTCTTGTGATATTGCCATCTTTATCCGTGAACCGTAATTCCACATCATTTCTGCCCTGTGCAATCTCCTTATCGTCAAATGCAAAGTTTTCTTTGGCTTTCACACTCTGTGTGTCTACTGTTTCTCCGTTAATCACCAGTGAAACATCTGCCATCTTTTCAACGACACCTTCAAGGGTAATCTTACCATCAAATACGGTGTCATAAGACCTCTTTGTAATCGTAAATCCTACCGCATCATCCTCGTATACATAATCTCCCTTATGTCCGGCACTTGGCACTGCCCATACCGTTTCTGACGGATTGCTGTAGTTATCCAATGTGGTTCCAATGTAAGAATTGGCAACAATATAATAGTAATACGGCATTTCTTCAGTTACGTCCGTATCCTCGTAAGCACATTCTGTTGTCGTTGCAATTTTCTTAGCATTTTCCTCTGTGTCATCATAAGAATAACGGTATACGTCATACGCTGTTGCATCATATACCTTATCCCAGGCAAGCTTTACTTTGTCTGACGTTGAGGAAATGCTGACAATCGGTGTACTTAACGGTGCTATCACCGTAATCGCATCGGTCTGAACAAAGTCATTGTACTCTCCGCTTACACCGAGTTTTCCGCAGACTCTGAAATTATAATCCCCGGCATTTTTCAGCTCATACCGGTATGTTGTATCTGTAATAGCCGTGTCCACATTTTTCCATGTCTGACCGCCGTCATCTGATACCTGAAGCACATACATACCGTCACCGTCTGCTTCTACTGAATTCGTCCAGCTTACGGTAATATAATCTCTTGTTTCTGCCTGCTGTGCTGTTACACTTTCAACTACCGGTGCCGTACCCTGCGCATAATAACATGCGTTCTGGTCATACAGACACGTTCCGTCTTCTGCCGTATATTTCATATTCTGAATCACAGCCTTGACCCCTGCAAATACAAAACCATAGGACACGGCTGTATTTTCACGGTCTGTCTGAAGCAGCATTGTTGAACTATATTTATAAACGATCTGCTGCTCTTTATCGTCTTTTGGTGTAATGCTGATAACCAGACCTTCATCTGTCTTTACAAGTTCAAATCTGACACGTGTTCCTAAAGTCACATTTCCTGTCAGTGCACCTGCCGCACCCACCATTTCTGATGAAGATTTGGAATAAATCATCTTTAATTCCGTACCTTTACGGATACCTGCCGTTGCAATGCCGTTTCCGTTAAATGCGCCAAAGAACACGCCGTTAGAACTGCTTGTGCCGCACTCTAAAATCGTCACATCTGCCGTGAGCTTATTTATATCCGCTGTTTCATTAAATCCAAAGTAGCTGACACTGTCACTGATACTTTCTTTTCCGGTTAAAGTACCACCTGTCTGTGTAACGACCAGTCTTTGACCTGTCGGCTGTACAACCAGCGCATCCGGTGTACCGTAATCATATGTCTTTGGCATTTCCGGCTGTTCAACATATTCTACGTCCTTTGCTGCATAGACAACGGATATTTTACAAAGATATGCGCTTCCCGTTGATACGATTTCTACCGTTCCGGCTTCTTCTGAATCATAGGTATAGGTAGAAACCGCCGTTGTCGTATCTGCCGCAGTTCCTCCGATTGTATACAGCGCACGCTCCGCCTGATATGCTTCAACCGAAATCGTACATTTTCCGCTGACCGGCACGGAAATCTTTGCGCCTGTCGTAAACTGTGCTGAATTCGGTGTAGGACCGTTTGGTACAAGCTTACCTGTTGCTGCATCAACATAAAGTCCATTATAATAACCGGTTGTTCCATTGATACTCTGCTGATAGTAATTTCCATCATCACTGTATACAAAGGACCAGCTTGTCACTTCTTCAAATGTAAGTGTCTGTGCAGCTTTTTTCCCTGCAACCGTTACATATAAACCACTCTTTACGCAATACGGCTGTGCAAGAAAATCTCCTGAAAGCTGTAACAGATACGTACCGTCTCTTAATGAGATTGCTTCCTTATTACTAAATATATAAGTATATCCGTCATCCTGATTTATATAGGTATACGTGATATTTTTACCGCTTAAATCCGGTGTATCCGGCAGCGTAAGCGATACCTGATACGTAGGCTTTAATGCTACCGTCATATTCAGTGTACTGTCTTCTGAATAGGTAACATTTTCTGCCGGTGCAGTCAGTTCATAGTCATTGACACCCTGTAATGCTACACTGTACGGCATATCCTTTTCGAGCTTTGCCGTATAGGTCTTGTTCTTTGTATCTACTGTAACTTCCGGCACATACTCTGTTTCCCCAGCTGCCTTAAACAAAACATCCAGTCTGCTGATATCATAATCATCAGCAAATCCGCTGATACTGCCTGTTACAACACAGGTACTTAATTTCACCAGCTTTAAATTCGCTGTAATGTCTGCACTCTTGTCTTTACTGATAACATGTGTTGTCACACCGGATGCAATCTGATATTCTGCATCACTGACTGACAGTTCATAAGTCATTTCTTCATCTTCTGCCGGAACGGCGATCTCATACGTTCCGTTTGTAATTACACCCGTATAGGAAAGTTTTGTTGTCTGATTGGTTGCAACAATGGCTGTTCCATCAGGGATTTCTGCAGAAGATGTAATACTTCCTTTAATCGTTGTCTTGTCGAGTGTTTCACAGGCAATGGCAAGGGACTTAAAATAAGTATTTGATAATGCTGTTAATGTTAATTCACCTTCATCACCATCCAGATAGCAGGTAATTTCTACTTTTCTGTAATTGTTATCTTCCAAATACACTTCATTTTTTGTACATTCTGCCTTTAAAAGACCTGTGCCTGAAAGACTCAAATATTTATCTGTTAGCACGCTTTGTGTATCTGTGCTAATATTATTTTTATTAATAATAAGTGTTAAAGTTGCTTTCTCTCCCGCTGCCGGAATCGTCATCTGGGTTGTTGCATTAATCTGGATTCTATACTGTTGAGTCGTATCCGGTGCAAATTTACCTGCAGATGCATCTACATATAAGACATCCCCGTCTGTATTTGTATAGGTTCCCGTTGTCTTCTGAATGGAGCTTGCCGAATTAGAAGCTACTACACTTCCGTTGCTGTAAGTCCATTCTGCCGTCGTGTCCCCGCCTTCGGCAAAGCCGGCAGAAGTCACTGCAAGGCTGGTTGAAGAATCTGCCTGTACAGACCTAAAATACTCCTGCTTCTGCATGGTGAGTGTCACTGCCGACACATTTTTATCCGGTGTACCGGTAATCGTATAAGTTGACCAGTCGCCTGTTCCTGTTCTTGTGATTTTTACATTCTCCATGCCGCTTACAAGCACTGGATTTGCATTACTTTCTGTAATATCATAATAAGATACGATTGTAAGCGTACAGGTCTTTGCGCCCTCTACAACCGGAATGTCCAAAGACACCCCGTTATTTGCCAGAAAGTCACTATCCCTTTTTGTAAATGTGGCTGTTCCTGAAATCTGAATCGTATCGCCTGTATCATTGGTAAGTTTTCCGCCTTTTACACTTGCCGCCTCGGCATCGTCGGAATCGGTTAATGTTGAATTGGCAGCTGTCCATGTTGCCGACATCTTTACTGCTGCCGCCGCTGTTACATGAAACAGCCCTTCCGGAAACGGTATCACGGAAATAATCATGGCTACCGCCATAATCATCGCTGCAATCCGCCGGAATTCCGGTTTTTTGCGTTGAATTCTGTCCATTTTTCTCTCTCCTTTTTTGTTTATTTTTTCCCTTAGTATCATTCTTCTTTTGTATAGAAATTAGCCTTATATAGTTCTAGAGTACTATATTCGACAAGAGACGACAACTGATTTTTGGCTGTATTTTAGTAAAAACCACTGATTTTATTGTATTTTCCATTGCTATTGCCAAATGTGCAATAATATGTTATTGTACCAATAGAATATATTCTAAATCACAGTTTAAGCACAGTTTTATATCAATTAATATGTGTTTAAAATCTGATTAACTGTTGAAATCTAAGTTTTTTAGATTTCGTCTGTATTTTTTCACGGTTTTTGGAATTTACTGCGGATTCTGAAATGTCATTCTATATTCGTTCAGACACCATTTATAACCGGTTTGAAATCCCAAAAGACTTGAAAAAATTTTAGAAAATTCATTGAAATGCTTGTCGACAATCCCACAAGTCCAGTATAATAAAAGAAAGGAACCGTCTGCCTGCTGCAAAATGAGCATTTTATTAAAATGCCCGACGGCAGTGAGCAGGAACGGATTACGGATTCCAGTTTTGAAATTATCAGTAGTGAAGAAACATCAATACCACAGGTACTAAAAAATCAGCTTTACGGCGGCTCTTCCAGATGGGTGACTTAACCCGGTATGCCAAAGCTGCCGGAATTAAAAAAGTCCAGTCTGCTGTAAAGCTTCTAAAAAGCAGTAAAAGTATCACAGAGGTAGCATTTCATACAGAACTTCCACAGGAAACAGTAGCCGAACTGGCACAACGTATATCCACAGAAGTCAAATAAACAGACCCGGTCACAACCAAATGATTAACCGTGTCTGCCATAAAAAGAGCGCACCACTGGCACGAAGTGCCTTTTGTATAATGGGGCTGTCGCTTTAACGATTGAAAATCGTTAGGGTACCAGCCTCTTTTTCCTATAAAAATACGATTTTTAAGTTAC